>CAVBHI010000251.1:0-4515 GCA_963595115.1 bacterium | reverse complement strand
TCGTTGATGAGCCGGATGCCAAAGCCAAAATGTGTGACGCGCTGGTCGTCGAGGACGGCGGCACAGGCTGTCCATGGCGCGAGAGTGCACCGGCATTTATCGCCATTGTAGAGCAACCTGCCAATGTGATGCCGCTGGTGAAAAACTATTATAAGGACTCCCAGCGCTTTGCGCAAAGCGACATCGGCATGGCGGCGATGAGCATGTGCTATGAGGCGGTTCAGCTCGGCTTGTCCACTTGTGTTCTCGGTCTGAACGACCAGAAAAAGATGGAACAGCACTTCGGCATTCCGGAGGGGCATACCGTCCGCATGGTTCTCGCCGTTGGATACAGCGCCGAAAATCCGGAGCCGCGCGCCAAGGTGCGCAAGCCACTGGAGGAAGTATGCAGCTTTAATCAGTGGTAATAAGGTCGTGAGTCATACCCACGCACCCATGCACTGCACCATGTTATCGGTGTCCGAACTGGAAAAGCTCCGCGCAGGAACGTTCCCGCGCGGAGCTTTTGTTATTCCGCTTCCTTTTTGACAATCATCATATGAGGGTATGCAAAATCAATTCCCTCGCGGTCAAAGCGCTTCTTAATCGTCTCGTTCAGTCCACACTTGAGCAAAAGCAGTTCGGTGACATCGCTCGCCCACAGCCATGCGCGCAGAACCACAGCGGAATCGCCCAGCTCTATCACGCGCACCTGTACGAGCGGCGCTCCCGCATCCATCTCTTCCTGTGTGCGGGCATCCATATAGTGCGCACTTGCCGCCACTTCCTCCCGCAGCAGTTCCATCGCCTTATCCATATCGGATTCATACGTAATGCCTACCTCATAGAATTCGCAGACACACGTATCCGCATAGTCGGCGTTCTCTACCACGCTTTGGTTAATCAAACCATTGGGGACAATGACACGCTTGTTTTGCGCCGTCCGAATGACGGTATGGCGCATGTTGATTTCCTCCACCACGCCGGAGATGTTTTTATCCACATAGGTCACAACATCACCCAGCGCAAACGGCTTGAAGGTCAAAATCATGACGCCGCCTGCGATATTGCCCATGATGTCCTGCGCCGCAACGCCCAAAATCAATGCAATCACGCCGCCGGATGCCAACAGCATATTCATCGTAGATTTCGCGCCCGGAATGCTGTAAATAATAATGAGCGCGGCGAAGAAATAGAGCAGTACGCGGATAATATTATGCGTAAACGACAGCAGCGTACCGCTTCCGGCGCCGCTGGCACGTACACCGGCAATCATTCTGCGGAACGACTTGCTCAGCATCCGCTGCACCTGACAGGTAATCAGAATGACGAGAAGAATAAAAACCAGTCGTCCGACCCATGTCGGCAGGTGGAGCAGATTGGTAATGCTCTGTACGTCCGCAATCGCGTTGGCGGTTGCCTCCGCTGTCTCTGACTGACTTGACAAAACATCGTCTGCCGTATCCACAGCAGAACCGCTTATCAACGGATACCAAACCATCTAGTAACTCCTTTGCGAAGAGACGGGTATGCCGCATGCCGGTACACCCGTCTCCATCCTTTTTATGATACTTTGATTATTTGCACTGAGCCAGCAGATCATTCACCAGCTTGGTGACATACTCGACGGCGTTCTCCGGAACAACGTCCTCACGCAGTGACTTGTCGCGCGTTGAAACCTCAACCGCGCCGCGCTTGATGGTCTTGGGGCTGACAATCACGCGAACCGGCACACCGAGCAGGTCGGCATCCGAGAACATATTGCCTGCACTGACCTTGCGGTCGTCATACATGACCTCCACACCGGCATCCTGCAGCTGCTGATACAGTCCGTCCGCTACCTCGCGTACCTGCGGGTCGGTGGACTTGATCGCACAAATGTGCACCTGCCACGGTGAGATAGAGATCGGCCAGATCGGACCGTACTCGTCGTTCTTTTCCTCGCAGACCGACGCCGCCAGACGACCAACACCAATGCCGTAGCATCCCATAATCGGGTAATGCGGCTTGCCGTCCTGCCCGATATAGGTCATATCCATTGCTTCGGTATACTTTGTGCCGAGCTGGAAGATGTTACCCACCTCAATACCGCGGCTGATATGGATGTGCGGCTTGCCGCAAACCGGACAGATCGCGCCCTCATAGGTCTTGGCAAAGTCACCGATGACGGCGTTCGGCGTATCGCGCTTGACGTTGTAGCCGCAGTAATGATAATCCACCTCATTTGCACCGCAGACCGATGCATTCAGCTCTGCCAGCGACTTGTCGATAACATAGGAAACACCTTCCGGCAGACCGACCGGACCGATGAAGCCCGCCGTGATACCGCTCTCCTCGGTGATTTCCGCCGGATGAATCTCTTCCTTCAGGAAGTTGCGCAGCTTGGTCTCATTGACCTCCAAATCACCGCGAATAAATGCGACAACGTACTCATCCGTCAGGTTCTTCTGATAGACCACCGCCTTGCAGGAGGTGTTTGCCGGTGCGTTCAGGAATTCGCAAACCGCTTCAATCGTCTTGGTGTCCGGCGTGTGTACCTTGGTCAGCGGTGCTTCCGCAACCTCCGGCGTCTCCACGATGCAGTCTGCCGCCTCCATGTTGGAGCGGTAGCCGCAGTCACACAGAACGATGGTGTCCTCGCCGCTGTCGGTCAGCAGCATGAATTCATGCGACACATTACCGCCCATCATACCGGAGTCCGACTTGACCGAAACAACCTCCGGAATGCCGCAGCGGCGGAAGATGTTCTCGTATGCCTGATGACACCGCGCATAATACTGCTCCAGATCCTCCTGTGAGGTGTGGAACGAATACGCGTCCTTCATCGTGAACTCACGAACGCGAATCAGACCGCCGCGGGCGCGCGGCTCATCGCGGAATTTGGTCTGAATCTGATAGATCATAAACGGATAATTCGCGTAGGACTGCGCCGTACCGCGTGCCAGATGCACGGCAGCCTCCTCATGGGTCATGCCAAGAACCACTGGCTGACCGCTTCGATCCTTAAAGCGCGCCATCTCACTGCCGATGGACTCATAGCGTCCGGACTCCTGCCACAGCGATGCCGGCATAACGACGGGAAACATGACTTCCTGTCCGTCGATCTTGTCCATCTCATCGCGAATAATCGCTTCAATCTTTTTCGTAATGCGCTTAGTCGGCATGTACAGCGAATAGATGCCCGTTGTCATCTGCTTCATGTAGCCGCCGCGCACCATGAGCTTATGGCTCGTCAGCTGGCAGTCCGCCGGAGTCTCCTTAAAGCGGTTGCCGAGCATATTACTCATCTTCATTGTGTCGTTTTCCTTTCTTTCTGCTGGAGCGTGTCCGAAAAATTCATGTCTCAATACGCCGAAAAGAATGTTCCGGATGCATTGGCATCCTTTGGATATTTTTCTGTGCACCTCCGGCGCGGCTGTGTCATACGCTGCTGACAGAGCCAGAATCCGGAGGTGTCTTATGCAATCCAATTTTTACGTTCGTCCCTCGGTCGGGGAGCAGATTCAAACTTCCGTCACGCTGCACACCGATCCACGCCCCGCGCTGCTTGGAACCGCCGTCGGCGAGGACGGTCGTCCCATTGCCGATGCGCTGGTGATTCTCACTGCATCCGGTCTGACCGAGCCGGATCAGCTGGTCGGAACGACATACACCGATGCACTGGGGCAGTTTGCTTTTGGTCCACTCACATCCGGCACGCTGTATCAGGTGCGCATCTGTCAAACGAACCTGCACCTGCGGACGCTGGAGCAAGCCAAGTCGGACGAATCCATGGAATAATTATTCCGGCAGTGCCTTACTGTCTACCTCTTCGCGGAGCTTTGCAATCAGCTCATCCAGCGGCATGGTTACCGTCTTGGCGGTTCTGCGGTCGCGGACGGCGACAATGCCGGCTTCCTGCTCCTTGTCGCCGAGGACGAGCATGTACGGAATCTTCTGTACCTGTGCCTCGCGGATCTTGTAGCCAATCTTCTCGTTGCGGTCGTCCATGGAAACACGGAATCCCTTCTTGCGCAGGGTTGCCATAACTTCATCGGCGTACTCCTGCGTGCGGTCGGTCATCGGCATGACGCGAACCTGCTCCGGCGCAAGCCACAGCGGCATTACGCCACCGAAGCGCTCGATCAGATATGCCAGCGTGCGCTCGTAGCATCCCAGGCTGGTGCGGTGAATAATATACGGAATCTTCTTCTGTCCGTCCTTATCCGTGTAATGCATACCGAACTTTTCCGCCAGCAGCATGTCGATCTGAATCGTTACCAGCGTGTCCTCCTTGCCGTGAACATTGTGGTACTGAATGTCCAGCTTTGGACCATAGAATGCCGCTTCGTCCACACCAATTTCGTACTCAATGCCCAGATGATCCAGAATCTGACCCATCACACGCTGCGCTTCGTTCCACTGCTCCGCCGTGCCCTCATACTTGTTGTTCGGGTTTGCCGGATCCCACTGAGAGAAGCGGAAGGTACAGCCGTCCAGCAGGCCGACCGTACCCAGGAAGTACTTCGCCAGCTCCAGGCAATCGCGGAACTCTTC
>CAVBHI010000250.1:0-13706 GCA_963595115.1 bacterium | reverse complement strand
ATCCAGCTCCACTCCTCGCGAGAGATGACATCACGCGTCATCAGATTGCCCATTTCCGGATATTTTGCCTCCATAAAATAATACGGCTTTCCATCAAGCACAACAAATAGCCGTCCCCCCTCGCCGCGTGCAGCCTCCGTAATCAGCATATTTTTCCCGTGCAGCGAAGCCGTCGTCGGATGAAATTGAATGAACTCGCCATTGGCAAACGGAACGCCGGAGGCAAATAACCGTGCTGTCACTGAGCCGGTGTTGCGCACCGAACCGGTTGTGCTGCCAAACAAACCATTTAAGCCGCCGCTTGCGACAATCACACTGCCATGCAGCGCCATCATCTCCCGCCGCACCGAATGATACAGCACACAGCCGTATGCCTGCCCGTTCCTTTGAAGCAACTGCGCAAATTGCCAGCCCACATGTCGCGTTACCAATCCCTCGACTTCATACCGCCGTACCTGGTCAATCAAGGTATGCATCAGCTGCCGTCCCGTATTGGAGACCGCATAAACCGTCCGTTTTTGCTTTTGCCCGCCAAATGCACGGACAGCCGGTTTCTTATCCCGCTCCAAGCTAAAGGACATGCCAGCCGCAAGCAATGCTTTGACTAGCTCCGGCGCATGTGCCGTCATACATCGAATCGCCTGCTCGTCAGCCAAAAAACGTCCTGCTGCTATCGTTTCCTGTGCATGCAGCTCCGGTGAGTCGATCGGTGTGCGCACGGCAGCGTTGATGCCACCCTCTGCCATGACGGACTGTGCCCGCTGTGACGGCTGAGCGGACACCAGAATACAAGGAATATTTCGCTTGGCAAGCTCCAGCGCCGCGCTAAGTCCCGCCGCACCAGCGCCAATAATGATAATCTTTCGTTCCATGACCTTCTCCTACCACTGCCACCGGATATAATAGACCACAATTGCCACTGCAAACAACAGCAAAAATGCCGACAGCACCAGCATCCAGTCCATCCGCCGTTCCCTCCACGAGATAACGCCCTTCGCAATCAGCATCGACTTCAAGCTGACTGTCAGATGCACAAAAATAGCCATCACAAACACCAGCTGGGATACCATATAGCAGGTCGTAAATTCTCTCCGAAAGAACACGCCGTTCACGGAAGCGTTATACGCACTGAGATGAAACACCGTCAATATCAAAACAACAATGCCGGATAGTCGCTTTATCCAAAACACCGCATTTTCCCGCAAATACCATCGACCGCCACGCTTCGCGCTGCGAATCGTCGGAATGGTCGAAACAATGCCAAACACCGCGTGCAGCAACACCGCCAAAAGCAAAAGCCACGAAAGCTGCCAAAAGGACACCGTACTAATGCCCAACAGCGTCATACTACCCATAAACGCATGGAGCAAAACAAGAATAATAATCACTCGTGACAATATCGTGTTACATTTTCTCACGATGCCGCCTCCTCTCGCAGGACAATCACGTCAAAGCGTCCCGCATGTGCATACGATTGCAGCATGAGTTCACTGCAATTCTCAATAGAAACGGCATAGCCTTTTCTACCATAGTAATCTGCCACTGTCTGTACCGCATCCTGATACCGCTCATTTTGTCGATTCGACAAAAAACGAAGGGTTGCATCCTTATCCAGCCCCCTTCTTTGCAGAATGACATAGGTCGTATTTTCAACCGTTACAGTCTGCTCCTCCATGTTGCCCTCACTCTCCGACAGTTGGAAATCCTCTATCGTATATGCCCATTGACCGTTCACGACTGCCGTTCCAGACCCCTCTGCTTTCTTGCTGGGACTCGTGAGCGCATCCAGCGCCGAGAACGACGGATCATAACTAATGCGGTTAAGCAATACGCCAAACCCAAGTGCAACCGCTGCCGCAAATGCCAGCAGCAAAAATCGGCGTCTCCACATCATCTTTCTCCTATCTCTTCCTCAAAATGTTCCATACCCTGTCGCAAAATGGTTCGGACATGGGAATCCGCTACAGAGTAAAATGTATTTTTTCCCTCTTTCCGGTATTTAATCAGCTTACTGCTGCGCAGCAAGCGCAGGTGATTGGACACCGCCGACTGATTGATTGCCATCAGCTCGGTAATATCACACACGCATAGCTCCTGCTCGGCTTCTGCCAGCAGATATAGCAGCTTAACACGAGAATAATCCGAAAACAGCTTGTACAGCTCGGCAAGATCATGCAGTCGTGTCTCATCCGGCAGTGCCCGCCTCACTATATGCATCGCATCACGATGCAGCTCCTTCTCTTCGCAGCAATCCGGTGCTCCCTGCTCCATCATCACACCTCCCAATATATCATCATTTGATGATGTATTGATTATAGTATGCATCTCCCCCACTGTCAATTGCGATAGTTTGAACTACCGGAATTATAGCACCGTTTTTCCTCGTTATTATGCTTGCTTCTATGTAATCCATATGGTATCGTTACATCAACTTTGGTTCGACCGCAGCTTGTTTTTTATCTCTTCTATACTCTGCGCGGCATACCAAAATATTGCATATGCAATACAGAATCCTCTGGACTTTTTGCACATGCAATGAGATACTATTACAAAGCAATTGCCTGATTGTGAAGAAGGAGCTTCGTTTATGAATACCAACCATTCTATTGTCATTCGGTCTGCCTTTCCGCAGGATGCCGCCGCACTGTTGGAAATCTATGCGCCCTATGTCCTTGAAACAGCAATCACCTTTGAATACGAGGTACCATCTGTTGAAGCGTTTGCTGACCGTATTCGTCAGACCATAAAGCGCTATCCCTATTTCGTTGCAGAAGAAAATGGCTACATTCTTGGCTACGCCTATGCCGGCGCTTTCCGCGCACGCACTGCCTACAATTGGACCGTTGAAACCTCAATTTATGTAAATCGTGCGCGCAAGCGCGATGGAATCGGCGGTATGCTTTATACAAAGCTGGAGGAAGAGCTGTCACACCGCGGTTTTATCAATATGTATGCCTGTATTTCCTATCCTCCGCAGGAAGATCCCTATCTGAGTACCAACAGCGCTGAATTCCACCAGCATATGGGCTACCGGCTCGTTGGACGGCTTCATCAGTGCGGATATAAATTCCACCGTTGGTATGATATTATTTATATGGAAAAAATCATCGGAGAACATCACGCCGAACACACCTGTCCCTTTCGCATTACGGAGGTGTGAGCATGATGCTTCCATCCGAATACCAGACGTTGGAGCATATCATGGAGCTTTTCTCCCATTCAGGGTCTGCGGCAGATATTCCACCTGTCTCATTATACGGGGAATCCACATTGGAAACCGATGTCACCGATGCGGCAAGCTATCGCCTCTCCAACGAAACCGGAACGGGACACGTTACAGTTTATCCGGTTTTCCCCGGTGTTGAGCTGTACTATAACGATATTCATCTCAGCTATTGCAGGCAGCGTCAGGATACAATCCAAAACGGCATAGAAATCAATCACTGTCGCGTCGGTCGATATGAATGCAGCTTTGGTGAAAACACCTGCTGCTACCTTTCTTCCGGAGATTTATCCATTAGCTCATTAGCACGCCGAAAGTCCTCCTCCTGCTTCCCGCTGGGACACTATCGCGGCATTACGGTTCTGGTCAATTTTGATGCGTTTTCTCCGGAAATACAGCAAATTGCAGCCCGATTGGATATTGATTTACAGCATATCCAGCAGTATTTCTGCACGGAAAATCGTTGTTGCATCATGCGTGCAACACCTGCCATTGAGCACATCTTTTCCGGGCTATACTCCATCCGCAGGCAAAAAAAGTCCGGCTATCGCAAGATAAAAATGTTAGAGCTGCTGCTGTTTCTCTGTGACCTTGAGACCGAAAGTGAGCTTCAGCAAATCCAGTATTTCAGTCAAGCGCAAGTGCGTCGAATCAAGGCGGTTGCTGCATACATAACGGAAGATATTACTCAGCATCATACCATACGCACGTTGTCCGAACGATTTCAAATGTCTCCCACCACGCTAAAGCAGTGCTTTCACGGCGTATACGGAACATCTATTTATGCCTATTTGCGGATGTATCGCCTTCAATGCGCTCAACAGCTCCTGCTAGAATGTAAGCTTTCGGTATCGGAGATTGCCCATTGTGTTGGCTATGCCAATCCAAACAAGTTTGCCACGGCATTCAAAAACACCTATGGTTGTACACCTACTTCGTTTCGCAATTCTGTCCATTTGGATAGATAACGCCCATCCAGTCATTGTACGCACGCAAAAGATTTGGTAAAATGAGTTCGCTCGTTAGTATAGTCTAACAAAAACTCTATTTACCAAGGAGGAACAGGAACATGAAGAAATCATTAAGTCTCTTTCTCTCTCTCGTTTTGTCTCTCACCCTGCTGGTCGGTTGTGGCGGAGGAAACGATTTGACCTTTTCCGCACAGGGCGGCGGGGCAGAAAACGGCTCGGCTGTTTCCGTAACCAACGAGGACAAGGCAAATCAGCTGCTCTCCGACTTGACCGATACCTATCAGGAGCTGTGGCCCGTCATTCTGGACGAGCAGTACAAGCAAATATGGCTGGATGACTGTGCATCTCTGGTCGGCAAGGATAATGCAGAGGCATCCTATGAAAAGCTAACCTCCATGGTGACGGGTGAGGTTTACGGCGAGGACGCAGTAAAGGCATACAAAAACGGAAATGCCGCTTATTTCTGCGGATTTACGCAGGATCTGAGCAAGCTGGAAATCGAGGGGGACACCCATACGATCAAGGGCTATGACAAGGACGGTAAGGAATTATTCTCTCACGAGTATTTCTACGTCGGCATGGAAGAAACCCGCGGACTGTATGCGTTTAAGAGTCAGGATGCCGATTCCGGTGAATTTACTTACTTCTACTTCGCGCCAGATACCGCAGACACGACTTATCACATTGAGTTCCGCTATGGCAGCGATGCAGACGCGCTTGGACAGTACGATGCCGGTGATTACGCTTATTGGATGGCTTCCGGTATCTCTACCGAATATAATCAGACAATGGTTGAAAATTGTATCCAGCTGTTCTGCACGGAGAACCTCTCCGAGCAGTAATACGCTCTGCTGCTACAATAAAATAATTCTCAAATTTATGACCTCATGTGGATTCGCATGCCCGTTCAAGCGAGTTCCGCATGAGGTTCTTTTGCTCTTTTCCTTCGACACTATCCACATACCCGAAAGGATATGCAATAGACAGCGCATCGGAATCCACTACTATAAAATCAGTCGGATCAACCAAAACGCAAGGAGGTGAATATACTATGTATATAGAAGGCGCAAGCCATCTCAAGCCGATTCTCTGTACTGCCATCGGCTGTTTGGGCAGTATGATCGCCAGCGCATTTGGTGGCTTTGATCTGGGATTGCGAATTCTCATTTTGTTAATGGCGGTGGATTATGTAACAGGGCTTTTGGTTGCCGGAGTGTTCCATGCATCCGAAAAAACAGACTCCGGCGGACTGGAAAGCCGTGCCGGTTGGAAAGGTCTATGCCGCAAGGGTGTCGCACTTCTGATCGTATTGGTGGCGCATTGCGTCGATCAGACTATGGGAAGCGACTTGATTCGTGATGCTGTCGTCATTGGATACGCGATCAACGAGATGATTAGTATCATAGAAAACGCCGGTTTGATGGGCGTGCCTGTTCCCGAACGGCTGTCACAGGCTCTTGAAGTATTACAAGGAAAGGAGGAATCATCGCGTGGGTAAATTTAATGTGCACGCTGGGCACAATCCTTCGGGGAAAATCGCATCCGGTGCATCGGATATTTTAGATGAAAGCACCGAAAATCGCAAGGTAAAGAAATACCTGATCGCCTTTCTGAAGAAGCAAGGACACACGGTTTATGACTGTACCTGCAACAATGGCATCAGTCAAGCCGATGTGCTGCACCGCATCGTTGCCAAGTGTAACGCTCATGCCGTAGATTGTGATATTTCTATCCATCTCAATGCCGGCGGCGGTCACGGAACCGAATGTGAAATCTATGGCACTGGCGGTATGGCGGAACAATATGCCAAACGAATACAGCAGGCAATTGTTAAGCGAACCGGATATACCGACCGAGGGGTCAAGATTCGGCGAAATCTTTATGTGCTGCATTACACCAATGCACCCGCTGTGTTGGTAGAATGCTGTTTTGTAGACAGCGCCTCGGATGCCAAGCAATGGAATCCAAAGCAAATGGCAGCTGCTATTTGCGAAGGGCTGACTGGAATAAATCCATTAGCGGTGCAGCAGTATCAGGTCAAGGTCATTCCGGAAACACTGGTTGTCCGCAGCCGCGCCAGCAAGACCAGCCGTATCGTCGGTACGCTGTATCAGGGTGATGTCGTGACAGTCTCTGCCGAAACGGCGCATTGGAGGAAGACCGAGCGTGGCTGGGTCGCCAAACGCCACACCGAAAAAGTATAATTCCAAACCGCTGGGGCTGATGCAAGCTTTTTTCATCAGCCCCATTTTTTGAGCAGGCGGCAGGTTCACCACACACTATACCACAGCGTGTCCATACACAAAAGTGCACCGGTTATCCAGTGCACTTTTGTGTATTTTATGCCAACTCACGTTCTGCCAGTTCAAGCGCAGACGCAATGACCTGATCCATGTTGTAGTACTTATACTCTCCCAGTCGTCCGCCGAAGATTGTTTTGCCTTCGCTCTGCGCCAGCTGTGCATAGCGTTCATACAGCGCGCTGTTCGCCGCATCATTGACCGGATAATACGCCTCATCGCCCACATGCCAATCCGCCGGATACTCCCGTGTGATAACCGTTTTGGGCTGCGTGCCAAATTCAAAATGCTTGTGTTCAATAATGCGCGTATACGGCGTCTCTCGATCCGTATAGTTGACAACGGCGTTTCCCTGATAATTCTCTTCCGCTAAAATCTCACTTTCAAAGCGCAGACTGCGGAATTGGAGCGAACCATAGCAATAATCAAAATATTGATCAATCGCGCCAGTGAAAATCACCTTGTCCGCCATTGCATTGTATTTCTCTCGGTTTGCCAGGTAGTCACAATCCAGCTCTACCGGAATGTCCTCCAACAGGCGGTCGAAAATCGGTGTATAGCCCCCTATTGGGATGCCCTGCCAGCGGTCATTAAAATAGTTATTGTCATACGTAAAGCGAACCGGAAGGCGCTGAATAATAAATGCCGGAAGGTCTGTGCAGTCACGCCCCCACTGCTTTTCGGTATAGCCCTTGACCAGCTTCTGATAAATATCCGTTCCAACCAAAGAAATCGCTTGTTCCTCCAGATTTTTCGGTTCTGTCACATTCCCTTTCTGTCGCTCAATGATTTCTTTTGCCTCCTTTGGAGTCGATATATTCCACAGCTTGCTGAACGTATTCATATTAAACGGCATGTTATAGATTTCTCCATGGTAGTTAGCGATCGGCGAATTCACATAGTTATTGAATTCTGCAAACTGATTTATGTACTCCCAAACCGTTCGGTTCGACGTGTGAAAAATATGTGCACCATATCGATGAACATGAATCCCTTCTACTGTGTCCGTATAACAGTTTCCGCCAATCTGCGGGCGCTTTTCCAGCACCAGACAGCACTTGCCGCAGCGCTTTGCCTCGTGGGCAAATACGCTGCCGAAAAAGCCAGCGCCGACAATCAAATAATCATACTTCATGAATGCATTCTCTCCTGTATCCTCTATATTTTTATCGAAATCCACCTCACAATTATACCCTGTTTGCGAAATAGCGTCAATGCTATGATAAAACCCGCAGCCAGTCGGCGAGCGGGTTTCTCTCAAAATCGAATATGTACTTCAAAATCCTGACGACA
This sequence comes from bacterium, assembly GCA_963595115.1. Classification (GTDB taxonomy): domain Bacteria; phylum Bacillota; class Clostridia; order Oscillospirales; family Butyricicoccaceae; genus Butyricicoccus_A. Next base: position 5,919 of record CAVBHI010000250.1, on the reverse strand, counting down.
ACGCGGACAGCAAACCGTATGTTTGCCCCGCTTGCGCGGCAGACGGAGCACGGACTGACAGCGCGGACACTTGCGATACCGATAGGTGCGCCATTCTCTGAGCTTGCGCAGCCGGAACAAAAAGCCGGTATGTGCGGAATGACAAATAGACTGGAATTTTGCATTTTCCTGCTGTCGTTTCCAAGTATTGCGCGACAGCATACGAAAAAAAGTGACGACAAACAGCGCTATGGAAATCCAATAGAGCGCCCGCCAATGCAATACCCAAAATCCAACCAAAAGCAGGAGATAGCCCCACATGGTCACACGTCCCAGCGTATCCATCCCATATCGTCCATACATAATTCTCTGTAAAAAGTCTCTCATATTTTTCTCCTGAACTATTGAAAACCCAATAACGTGTTTGTTATAATATCCACAATATTTTCCTCTGCCATATGGAAGGAGTGCTTATGGGAACCTATGCAGATGCCCGCGAGAAAACCCGAAACAATCTAGTAAATGCATTTTGGGATCTCTATTGTCAAAAAGACATCAACAAAATCACCATCAAAGAAATCACAGACCGCGCGGGATACAATCGCGCTACCTTTTATATCTATTTCAAAAATACGCAGCAGGTTCTCGAATACGTGGAAGAACAACTGTATGCGTGGATGCGCGAGCCAAGCCAGAAGCCGCAGAATGATCGTGATTTTCAATCCATGCTTCAGCATGTTATTGCTCAATTAGATAAAAACAGCCGATTTCTGTGCGTCCTTTTGTCGGAAAATGGCGACCCAAAGTTCGCCAGCGAGTTTCGCTCTCACCTGCGCTGCCAGATTACACAAATTGTGGAGGACGGTGATTTGGAAACCGCAGTTCCGCTCAACGTCGCGCTAGATTTTCTCATCGGCGGTTTGAGCAACTGTCTGCAAATCTGGTATCACGAGCGCCCCAACGTTTCCCCAGAAGATCTAGTCCGAAGCATTTTATCAATCACCTTTCACGGAATTCTGCATATTCCACAGAACCTTCTCTCTCGCTAAATTCATCTTGAGGTACTGTTATTTTAATGCACTTATCATAGAAAATCAACTCAAAACCAGACAATTTGTTTGCTTATTATCAGTTTTTTGAATTGTTTTCAGTTTTTTCACAATTTATTTGAGGTTTGTTTCAAAACAAGATGCTATTTCGTCATCTGCTTTATATGGTGCAGCAAGGGCGGGGGTTCAATGCCTCTCGCCTTCCATCTGTCAAAAAGCCCCCTGTTTTCGTAAACGGAAAACAGGGGGATTTGCCAAACCGCAACACCGCATGACAACGCGTCATGTGGTGTTTAGAATCAAAAGAGTGCGCGGAATTACAGCTCCTTGCCGGTCAAAAGCTTGTATGCTTCGAGGTACTTTGCAATGGTGTCATCGACAACATTTTCCGGCAGAACCCAATCGTGCTCGTTGGACTTCAGCCAATCGCGGGCAATCTGCTTGTCAAAGGACGGCTGGCTATGACCTGCCTCATAGCCCTTTGCCGGCCAGAAGCGAGAGCTGTCCGGCGTCAACATCTCGTCACCCAGAACAATATCGCCATTCTCATCCAGACCAAACTCGAACTTGGTGTCCGCAATGATAATGCCGCGGCTCAGTGCATAGTCCGCACACTTCTTGTACAGAGCCAGCGTGTAGTCGCGCAGCTTGGAAGCGTACTCTTCGCCCTTGCCCGGAAAACGCTCTTCCAGATAAGCAACGCTCTGCTCATAGGAAATGTTTTCATCATGCTCACCAATTTCCGCCTTGGTGGACGGGGTGTAGATTGGCTCCGGAAGCTTGTCAGATTCCTTCAGACCTTCTGGCAGAGTAATGCCGCATACCGTGCCGTTCTTCTGATAGCTAGCCCAGCCGCTGCCAGTGATATAGCCGCGAACGATACACTCAATCGGGAGCATATTCAGCTTCTTGCACATCATGCTGTTGCCATCAAACTTCGGCTGCTGGAAAAATTCCGGCATATCCTTTACATCCACCGAGATCATATGATTCGGGATAATATCTTGGGTCATGTCGAACCAGAACTTAGACATCTGCGTCAGAACAGTGCCCTTCTTGGTAACGTTGTTCTTCAGGATGACGTCGAAACAGCTGATGCGGTCGGTTGCAACCATAATCAGGCTGTCACCGTTGTCGTAAATCTCGCGTACCTTGCCTTCCTTGATCGGCTTCATTTCAGCACTCATTATAATACCTCGCTATCTATTTTCGTTAGGAAAAGGATTAACTATATATTAGATAACCATTTTTTTGACAAAAAATCAATAGTCAAATTCACAGTATTCCTAAAACAAAGCGAAAAAGAGTGTGGTATTTTACAAAACTGCACAGAATATCCGAAAACAGGCACATCGCAACGAGCTTGCGGTGGCAAGAGCAGGATAGTTACTGTGCGCCGACCTCCGCTTCTGCACGATATGCTTCCTCATAAAACAGCTCCTGCGCGTTCAACGGAGTGGGATTGCATCGGCGGTCAATGTACTCTCTGGTATTGATCTGCTGCTTTCCCTTCTCATCGTCCCGCATCGTTGTATCAAAGATATGGCGAATGCGTGCGCGAACGTCCGGATCATAAATCGGTACGGCCACCTCAACACGTCGAAGGGTATTGCGTGTCATGAAGTCCGCCGAAGAGATATAGATTTTTTCCTCTACCCCTATACCAAAGCGATAAATTCGGGAATGCTCCAGGAAACGTCCGACAACACTGACAATCGTAATATTATCCGTATGTCCCTCAATGCCCGGTACCAGACAGCAGATGCCGCGCACAATCAGTTCAATCTTCACGCCGTGCTGCGATGCTTCGATCAATTTCTCAATAATTGCTCGATCGGTCAGCGAGTTAATCTTGACGCCAATATACGCCGTCTCTCCATTGTCCGCCCGCTGAATCTGCTCATCCATATTCTCCAGAATGCGGTTTTGCAAACAATGCGGCGCGACCAGCAGATGCTCCGAATACTCCACGGTTTCCTCTTGGAGCAGCGCCTGGAATACCCTTGCGGCATCCGCGCCAATGTGCTGATTGCCCGTCATCAACGACAGATCCGTGTATAGACGGGATGTTTTCTCGTTGTAGTTGCCGGTGCCGATCTGGGTGATATACTCCAGTCCCTTCTCAGTGTGACGGGTAATCAGGCACAGCTTTGAATGCACTTTATATTGACCCAAGCCATAAATGACATGACATCCCGCCTCCTCTAAGCGGCGGGACATACCAATGTTGTTCGCTTCGTCAAAACGCGCACGCAGTTCGACCAGAACGACAACTTCCTTGCCGTTTTCTGCCGCTTCAATCAGCGTGTCAATAATCTTGCTTCGCTCTGCCACACGGTATAATGTCATTTTGATGGAAACAACGCTGTCATCATCCGCCGCCTCATGCAGCATTCGGACAAATGGACGCATACTCTCATACGGATAATGTAGCAGAACATCCTTCCGTGCCACCTGATCCAAAATGCTTTCCTTCCGGTTGAGCGCCGGTGTCAGGCGCGGACTTCTCTTTTCATAAAACAGCTCCGGCTTGTCATGCAGATAATTTTGCAACTGGAAGCCAAACGACAGATCCAGCGGCGTCTCCACCCGAATTATATGCTGCTTGTCAATATCCACATACTTACTCAATGCCTTGCGGATTTTTTTATTAATCGGACGGCTTAATTCCAGACGCACAGCGCTCAAGCGACTTCTCTGCTTGAGCAACTTTTCCATGATGTCGCGGTAGTCCAGATCCTCGTCATACACCTCTTGCTCATCAATATCCGCATTGCGCGTCAGCCGCATCAGCGATTTTTCCTCGACTTGGTATTTGGGATACAGCTTCGAGACAAAGTGCAGAATCAGCTCCTCCCCCAGCATAAAGTTGCCCGGACGAGATGGAATTTCAATCAATCGCTTGAAAACCGTATTGGTGCACGGCACGATACCAATCTTGTTCTTACCATTTTTGTTTGTCAGAGAGACGAGCGCATACAGCTGCTTGTTGTGCAAAAAAGGAAATGGCTGCTGCTTGCCGACAATCATCGGTGAGAGAAACGGAGCAATATTAGTATCAAAGTAAGTCTCCAGCAGTGCGCCCTCTTCGTTTGACAAGCGGCTGAAGTTGATGATACGAACGCCCTTTGGCTCCAGCTCACCCATCAGCTGCTCATAAATCAACGTCTTTTTCTGCTCCAAAAGCTTAACCCGCTTCAGGATTGCATGGATCTGTTCTTTGCTTGTCATATTGGTCTTATTCTCACGAATTTCTTCGTCAGAATGCATCTGTACCATCAATGTGCCGACGCGCACCATAAAAAACTCATCCAGATTGGATTGATAAATCGCTGCAAAGCTCAATCGTTCTGCCAGCGGCACGCGGGCATTACCAGCTTCGTTCAAAACACGCTCGTTAAACTGGAGCCATGACAGCTCACGATTGGTAAAACAGTTGGTTTTCATCATAATACTCCTTTGCTTTTTACCATACATAATATCTTCCTTTAGTAAAGCAAATGAATTCCATGGTCTTCTACCACGTTTATGTAAAAACGATGTAAAATCACAAAATTTCCGCTCTGTCCTCTATACCTATTATAACATGAGGAAGCACTCTGTCAATTCACCCCATCTGTACAAAAGCAACGAAGCATTTTTTGCAAGCCGCTCAAGCGCGAATTGCCCAACGCATTTTGGTCGAGCGCGCCCGCGGATTTTGATAACACTCTTCCGACGATGGACGAATGACATCCCGTGAAACCTCGGAATAAATGCCCTCTCGGCTATACTGACGAAAGGCTTTTTTCACCAGCCGATCCTCGCCGGAATGAAACGTCAGCACAGCAACGCGTCCGCCACTTTTGAGCACTTTCGGCAGCTTTTCTAAAAACGAATACAGAACCTCAAATTCGCTGTTCACATCTATGCGCAGTGCTTGAAAGACGCGTTGGCAGGATTTTTTTACCGCTTCCTTCTGCTCCTTCTTTGGCAAAAAAGCGAGTGCACGCTCAATCATCGCCGCAAGCTGTCGCGTTGTCTCGATTTCTTCCCCACGACGAAAAGCTGCCATGATCTCCTGCGCAATACGCTGTGCATACGGCTCATCGGCATTTTCCTCCAGCATACCGACCAATTCCTGCTCCTCCAGCTCCAGCAGACGCTGCGCGGCAGTTGTTCCCTTTGTTGGATTTAATCGCAAATCCAGCGGTCCATCCTGCTTAAAGGTAAATCCGCGCTCCGGATTGTCAATCTGCATGGACGACACGCCAAGATCTGCCAGAACAAAATCAAATTTTTCTCCCGGTGCAACCTTATCCAGATCCGCAAAGTTCATATTGCGAATGGTCAAGATGTCTGCTCCATACCCCAGTTCCTCCAACCGGATGCGGGTTTTCTCCGACTCGATCGGATCAACATCCGTTGCATATATATGTCCTTGTCCATTCAGGCATTCCAGCATACGGCGGGTATGTCCGCCGTAGCCCAGCGTCGCATCCAAGCCAATTTGACCCGGTTGAATCTGAAGAAAATCTAAAATCTCCTGCACCATAATCGAGCGGTGCATTCCTGCCGGTGTCTTGCCCTGACGGATGATCTTTTCTACGTCGTCTTGATATTTGTCCGGATTCAATTCCTTGTATTTTTCAGAAAAGTGCCGCGGATGTGTTCCCTTATACCGCACACGTCGCTTATGCTGCTCCATTGCTTTTCCTCTCTTTCTCGACTCTATAGTAAAGGTGAAACCTGCGCCCAACATTTATTATAGAACCTCTTCGAACGACTATGTACTTAAAACGGGCATGACTCCCCTTTTCGGAAATCACACCCGTTTTTCTCTTCCTTGATTTTCGGGGTTCTATAATAAATGTTGGGGTCAGGAAAACCTGGCCCAAAAAATTTTGCAAAA
>CAVBHI010000249.1:0-5678 GCA_963595115.1 bacterium | reverse complement strand
ATCTTATCCTGTACAAAGCGAAGCACCGGCGGAAGCTGAAACTTCGGATTTTTCAGAAAGCTGATAAGCTGTTCCATCATACAGTTGCCAGAGCCGCGTCCCATGCCGCTCATCGACGCATCGAGGTAGCTTGCGCCTTCCGCGCACGCCGCGATCGTATTGGCAAATGCCAGCTGCTGGTTATTGTGCGCATGCATACCAATCAGCTTGCCGTACTTTTCCGTCATCTCCAAATACAGATCAACAATGCGTTGAATCTGTTCCGGAATCAGAGAACCGTAGCTATCCACAACGTAAATGGCATTAACCGGACTGCGTCCCAGCATATCCAGCGCCGACTTGACATCACCCTCCTGCGCTTTGGAGACTGCCATAATATTGCACGTTGTCTCATAGCCCATCTGATGGCAGTGCTCAATCATCTCCAGCGCCACCGGCATCGTGTGAATGTACGTTGCCACGCGAACCATATCGACCGGACTATTGGCACGTGAAACAATGTCTCGCTTATAGTCACATCGTCCGACATCCGCCATAATCGAAACCTTCAGGTTGCTGTCCTCATTGTCACCGACAACCGCATAAATATCCTCATCCGTGCTGAACTTCCACTTGCCGAACTTCTCCGGATCAAACAGATCCTTCGACGCACGGTAGCCAAATTCCATAAAGTCTACACCGGCTGCCTTGTTGGCGCTATACAATTCGCGTACAAATTCATCTGTGAAAAAAAAGTCATTGACAAGTCCGCCGTCACGCATCGTGCAGTCCAGAACCTTTACATCCGGACGAAACGTCATTAAGTTACCCTTGAGTGCCATTGTTTTGATCTCCTTCCGTGTTACCTTGTTTCTGCCATTCGGAAAACACACCTACGTTTGCTACAATCTTACCCTTTGTTTTCCGAGAAAAAACAGAATCTCCTGCTGGAAGGCAGGAGATTCCGCAAACTTACCAAATCAACTTACTTTGCCATCGAAGCTACTTCAGCAGCAAAGTCGTCTACGCGCTTCTCGATGCCTTCGCCCTTCTCAAAGCGGTCATACTTCACCAGCTTGATCTCGCCGCCAAGCTCCTTTGCGACAGCAGCAATGTGCTTCTCAACGGAAATCTTGTTTTCCTTAACGAAAGCCTGCTGCAGGAGGCAGTTCTCCTCGTAGTACTTGCCGATACGACCCATAACCATCTTCTCCAGAATTGCTTCCGGCTTCGGCTTTGCCGCAGTCTTGTTCTCCTCGACAGCCTGAATCATCAGGATTTCCTTTTCCTTTGCCAAGGTCTCTTCGTCAACCTCGGACTTGTCCATGAAGCTCGGACGCATTGCAGCTACCTGCATGCCGATGTCCTTGCCCAGCTGCTGTACTTCTGCGGCGTTCTTGATGCTGTCCGAAACATCCAGAGCAACCAGTACGCCGATGACGCCGCCCATGTGCGTATAGCCAACGTTTACCGTGTTGCCTTCGTAACGAACAAAGCGACGAATCTGCAGATTCTCACCGATGGTCAGAACCTTCTCCTGCAGAGCACCCTCTACAGTCAGCTCACCCAGCTTGCAAGCCTTCAGCGCCTCAACGTCAGCCGGATTATCATTGATGATAACCTTCGTTACATCGTTTACAAAGCCCTGGAAGTCCGCGTTCTTTGCAACGAAATCGGTCTCCGAGTTTACCTCAGCCATAGCAGCAACGCCGCACTCCGGGCAAACGGTGATTGCAACAATACCCTCTGCTGCAATGCGGCTTGCCTTCTTTGCCGCCTTTGCCAGACCCTTCTCACGAAGGATTTCAATTGCCTTGTCGAAGTCGCCGTCTGCTTCCTGAAGCGCCTTCTTGCAGTCCATCATACCAACATTAGTCTGCTCGCGCAGAGCCTTAACATCCTTTGCAGTAAATGCCATGATGTATTTACCTCCTATAGTGGTTCATTTTTCAACTTTTGAAAAAGACCCGCCCGAACAGTCGTGCGGCGGGCCTTTTGATATTCAGCTATTACTCAGCCTTCTCTTCTGCCGACTGCTCCTCAGTCTCAGAAGCAAGCTGTTCGCCCTGCTTGCCTTCAATGATTGCGTTTGCCATGGTTGCAGAAATCAGCTTGATGGCACGGATTGCGTCATCATTGCCCGGAATTACATAGTCAACCTCATCCGGATCGCAGTTGGTATCAACGATAGCAACTACCGGAATCTTCAGCTTGCGCGCCTCGGCAATGGCGTTCTTCTCCTTGCGCGGGTCAACAACGAACATTGCACCCGGCAGCTTCTTCATTTCCTTTACGCCGCCCAGATACTTCTCCAGCTTTGCAATCTCCAGCTGAAGCTTGATAACTTCCTTCTTCGGCAGCAGGTTAAAGGTGCCGTCCTCCTCCATCTTCTTCAGCTGGTTGAGACGAGCGATACGAGTACGCATAGTGGTGAAGTTAGTCAGCATGCCGCCCAGCCATCTTGCGTTTACATAGAACATACCTGCGCGTTCTGCTTCCTCACGGATTGCATCCTGCGCCTGCTTCTTGGTGCCGACAAACAAAATGGACTCGCCAGCTGCTGCGGTGTCACGGACGAAGAAATACGCTTCCTCCAGCTTCTTAACGGTCTTCTGCAGATCAATGATATAGATACCATTTCTCTCGGTGAAAATGTACTGCGCCATTTTCGGATTCCATCTTCTGGTCTGATGACCGAAGTGCACGCCTGCTTCCAGCAGCTGCTTCATAGAAATTACTGACATTGTCATGTCCTCCTTGGTTTTTTCCTCCACACTGATCATCACCGGCGATGCCTCCGCAGAGACCGCACCGCGTCTCCCAGTGTGTGTGTAATTTTCATACCTTGCTATTTTAGCACAGCATTTTTTTGAAATCAAGTGTAATTTTCAATTTTTTACGTTGTTTTTTCAAATCCAGAAGAACTGTTGTAAAATCATAAGTGAGTATATAGGTTCTTCCTTTCTCCTTGGGTATAGGTACTTTAATGATACTGGATTTTTCTATATGCTCAACTCTTTTTTTCAAAAATTTTGAGGTCAGGTTTTCCTGACCCCAACATTTATTATAGAGCCCAAAAGAACCAGCACGTCGCCAAAGCAGCAAAATTAGGCTGTCGTGCTGATTCTTTTGTTTTTTCAGTTGTGATTATTCCTTAATATCGCCCTTTCCAAGACGATCAAAGTAGCTTCTGGTTTCCTTCACAATCACACCACTCAACGCCAGCAGAGCGATGAGGTTCGGGAACGCCATCAGCGCATTGAAAATATCCGCAATAGTCCAAACAGCAGAAACCGTCAGGAACGGACCAATCAGAACTGCAAGAATGTACAGCCAGCGATACGTCAACAGCGCCGACTTGTTGCCGTGCGACAGATACTCCAAGCAGCGTTCCGAATAATAGTCCCACCCCAAAATCGTCGTAAAGGCAAAAAATACGAGACAAATCATCAGCATAAACTCACAGACCTTCGGTCCAAACGGCAATCCAGCCTGAAATGCATATGCCGTAACCGCAACGCCTTCCAAGCCCTGCATATGTGCGCCCGTCAGAACAATGGACAGACCTGTCATCGTACAAATAATAATCGTATCAATAAACGTGCCCGTCATGGATACCAGACCCTGACGAACCGGTTCCTTCGTCTGCGCCGCAGCTGCCGCGATCGGTGCGCTGCCAAGTCCAGCCTCATTCGAGAAGATGCCGCGTGCGATACCCTTCTGCATCGCAATCAAGACAGTACCCAATGCGCCGCCGGCAACCGCATGTGCGCCAAATGCACTCTGAATAATCAGAACCAGTGCCGCCGGAATTTTGCTCAAATTCATGATGAGCAGCAGCAGACAGAACGCCACATAAAGCACTGCCATAAACGGCACAATAATCTGCGAAACCTGCGCAATTCTCTGAATGCCGCCGATAACAACCAGTGCCGTGCAGAGCGTAACAACAATCGCGGCGATGACAACCGTCCAAGAGTAGGTATTTCCCAGAATGTTCACGACCCATACATTGTCCTGGTCAAAGAAATTATTGACTGCCGATGCAATGCCATTGACCTGCGTGATCGTACCAATGCCAAGCAGACCGACACACATACCAAAGAAAGCAAACAGCTTGGCCAGCCACTTCCAGCTCTGTCCCATGCCGTTCTCTATGTAATAGAATGGACCGCCAAGCGCATGATTGTTCTCATCCACAACGCGGTACTTGACTGCCAGCACGCCCTCCGCGAACTTTGTCGCCATACCAAAGAAGGCTGCGACCCACATCCAAAACAGAGCGCCCGGACCGCCGGCAACCACCGCCGTCGCAACGCCGACAATATTGCCGGTACCAATCGTGGCGGATAGCGCTGTACACAGAGCGCCAAAGGACGTAACCTCGCCCTCTCCTTCTTCCTCGTTCTTCACCATGTACTTTAAGGCCTTGGGAAGCTTGTGAACCTGCACACAGTGCAGTCGCAGCGTCAGGTAGATGCCAACCGCCAGAATCAGAACAATCAGTGGCACGCCCCAGACGATACCGTCAATCTTCTCCAGGAATTTTGTAAACTGTTCCATTTTTACTCCTTCTTACCATAAGAATTTGCTGCAAAAATAAAGAGGGTTGATCGTTCATCAACCCTCAAAAAATCACGTACCAATCTGTCCTTTTGCCTGAGAGATTGACGCAGCGACCTGCATCGTACACCTTCGGCGCTCATTTATGGAGACTCTCCAGAGTTGTTATCGTTTTTCATTTTTGTCTAGCTCATTGAGTATAGCACAAAACCGATACATGCGCAATGGGAACTTTTCCGTTTCTCAGAAAAAGCGGAAAAACTTCCTAATTTCAGCAAAATAACGGTTCTGTACCGATGTATTGCACATTCTTTTTATTCGTCTCGTACTATCGGTTCAAAATACGGCTCAACAATCTGATCGCAGTACAAACACCGTTCGCCCTGATCGGTATGGTGCGTCAGAATCGGCAAATACTTTTCAGACTTTGTGATACATTTGGGGTTAGTACAGCGCATATGCTTTAAGCCCTTGACGGCTTTCGGCATACGCTGTCTCCCATGGCGCAGCAAGGTCAGAATCAATGCCATACGCGCATACATGCCATAACGCGCCTGATCAAAATATACCGCACGCGGGTCATCGTCAACGTCCTGCGCAATTTCATCCACACGCGGCAGCGGATGCATGATCAACAGCTCCTGCTTCGCGCTTTTCAGCTTCGCCGCATTCAAGCAATAGATGCCCTTGAGACTGTTATATTCTTCAATCGACGGAAAACGTTCCCGCTGGATGCGCGTCATATACAGAACATCCAGCATTGGAAGCACCGGTTCAAGACCGGATACTTCAAAAAACTGCATCTTGTTTTTCTTCATGAACTGACGCAGATATTCCGGAATCGCCAATTCGCGCGGTGCAATCAGATAGAACTGCACATTCTTGTAACGCGCCAAAAAATGGATGAGTGAATGAACCGTGCGCCCATATTTCAAATCACCGCAGATGCCAATTTTCATATCGTTGGCAGAACCACGCAGACGTAGAATTGTCGTCATATCTGCCAGAGTCTGCGTCGGATGCAGATGCCCGCCATCGCCGGCGTTAATCACTGGCACTTCGGAAAACATAGCCGCTGCCTTCGCCGCGCCTTCATTTGGATTGCGCATGACAATCAAGTCTGCATAGTTGGATAC
>CAVBHI010000248.1:0-6895 GCA_963595115.1 bacterium | reverse complement strand
GCCCAGACGCAGATTGCCCTTCTTTGCGTATTCCACATCCATATCCAGCTCTTCCGAAAGCGTCGGCCACATATGTTCCACCGCATACATTGCCAGCGGAAGCTCGCGCGGGTCGCGCGCCGACTGACGCACACCGCCGCCGTTACGCGAAGAGCCGCCGTTGCCAATAATCTCACTGCCCTCCAGTACAATGACCGAAGCGCCGCGCTTTGCCAAGTAATATGCCGCCGCGTTGCCAATAATACCGCTGCCGACAATGACCACCTGTGCCTTATCCGTTACCGCCATATCACTTGACCTCCTTTGCATAAACGCTCATTTCTACCGGTCGTGCCGGTGCACGTGATGTTGTCATCGGCAGATCGGACGGGCGTACACCCAGCTCTCTTGCAACAATGGAGCGCACCAGACGAGAACAAGTCTGCCCCTGACACAAACCCATACCATTTCGTAAAACACGCTTGATTTCCGTCAGGGAACGAAAGCCATCGTGTACCGCCTGTCGAATTTCACCCTTCGTGATTTCCTCACAACGGCATACAATCATATCATCATCCGGCATCGGTACAAAGGGACCGATGTCTGCGGAACGATTCATCAGTTTATCCATTTACTTGTCCCCTCCATTCAGTCGAAATGCACGCGCCTTCGTTGAGAATTCCTTCGGTACGGCAATGGTCAGCAAGGCTGTGCCATCGGTTGCCGGACTCTTGCGCAGAGAAATAACCTCCGCCTCGCAAACCGGCTTGCCGGAGCGATCCATCGCCGTGCCAACCTGTCCTTTTTCCGGATACGGGAAGAACTCATACGCCAGTGTTACACTTGATCGCTCCTCTTCAAAATCATCATTGACGAGGAAGATCGCCTGACCGGAGCAGCTGGCAACACACATGCCGCAGCCCGTACACTTCTTTTCGCGATCAACTGCCGGAATGTTGGTAATCTGCTTGCCAACCATGATACACCCAAACTTACACGCGTCCTGACACGGGTTGCACGGAATGTTCTGCGTACACTCAATCACCGGGTGCACACCGTGAACTTTTGTGCTTGCCGCCGGAAACGCTGCCAGCTCTCGTTCCTCGACATAGCCCCTTGCCAGCAGGTTCTTGGAGAGGGCATAACCTTCTTCCGTCTCGGTCAGGTCGGTTCTGCCGCGATTTTCCTTGGCAAACATACCTTGACGCAGCTGCGACAGCGAATCGCGTGCCGCCTGTGCCTGCTGCTTGAACAGCTCCTCCGGCAAATATCCTGCGCGATGTGCCGCCGCCAGCCCGGCAATCCGTCCGCCGATCATCGCAGAGGATGCTTCTTCGATACCGGCAACGTCGCCCGCCGCAAACAGTCCCGGAATCGTTGTCTCGCCGTACTCACTGGTCTTCGGAACCAATCCACCCGGCGTGTCCTCAATCTCACAGCCCGACATCCGGAGCACCTGACTCATCGGCGACAGACCGACTGCCAGACAAATGGTATCAATATCCAAATGCTTTTCCGTTCCCGGAATCGGCTGGAACTTGCTGTCCACCTCCGCAATGACAGCGCCCTCTACCTTGTCCTTGCCCTCGGCACGAACGATGGTATGACGCAGGTGGAACGGAACGCCATATCGTGCTACCTTTGCGGCGTGAACGCCATAGCCGCCGACACGCGGTGCGGCGTCGATCAGGGCGACAACCTCACACCCTACCTGTAACAGCTGGTACGAGACAACCAGTCCCACATTGCCGGAGCCAACCATCAGAATCTTCTGTCCCGGCTGTACACCGTGCAGGTTCATCATGGTCTGTGCCGCTCCCGCGCCGATAACGCCCGGCTTGGTCCAGCCGTCAAACAAAATCATATTCTCTGCCGCACCGGTTGCCACAATAATGTTATCGCCGGAATACTGTTCAATATGATCGGCATAGCGCACCGTCACGCGCTTTTCCGGAAAAATACCAAGTACCGTTGCATTCAGACATACCGTAACGCCGACTTCCTCTGCTTCCTTCAGCAGCATCTGCCCAATGCGGAAGCCGCGAATCTTCGCTTTATGCTCCTTAGAACCAAAGAACTTATGGATCTGCTTAAACAGCTGTCCGCCCGGACGTGCATTCTCATCAAATACGATGACATTCATGCCTGCCTTCGCGCCCTCAATCGCGGCGGAAAGACCTGCCGGACCGGCGCCGATTACGATCAATTCATACCGTTTCATTTACGCATCCTCCTTTGGTCCCACACCATACTGTGTCTGCACCTTCATTCCCGCCTCGAGCGGTGTAATGCAGGTACGAATATTCGGTACGCCGTCCACCACCATTACGCAGTCGGTACAGCGACCGATGGCACAAAACACACCGCGTGCCTCGCCGGTCTTTCTCGTATGACGGTGCTGTAAAATGCCCGCCGCACGGAGAGCTACCGCTATCGGCTCTCCCTCATAGCCTGTCATTGTCTTACCATCCAATGTAAATTCTACAAGAGAACCTTTGTCATAGGTGCCCAAAATCGGGTGTTCTTGGATACGCATGATCGTTCACTCCTAAAAATCTATATTTCTTAGAAAACAAAAAAGAGGCTTACCGGATTTGCTTACCGGTAAGACCTCTTTGTCTTGACACGTCTATCTTACGCCATTGTCCTTTTTTCGTCAATGCGCGGCATGGACAAAAGCTATCGTCAATTACGTGTCCATTTTGTCCATCTATGTCAATCATAACGATTCAACTGCCAATAATGCGTCTATCCTCCGTTGAGACCACGCTTCCGCATGGCAGGCTGGCGAGATTTGCTCCCACAGGGAATCCGCGTACTGGTAAAATCCACTGATAATGGACATCTCCTCCGAATACATTCGGCGCGTATACTGTCCGGCATCCCACGCCGCCGCCATGCTGTCATCCTGTACAATCAAATTACACGGCGGCGAAGTATGTACCTCCAGCCGTGAAAACGGATAAATGGTCAGCGAATAGTGTCGTGCGCGCAAATGCTCCCGCATAAAACACAGCTGTTTCTTGAGCTGCTCCCGCGTCACGCGGATTTCCCGCCCAACTACGGCAGACAGATCATAATCCACAATATATTCTTTTTCCAGCGCTTCCTCAATCGCATCCAGATTATATAACTGGCGGCTCTCACAGCGTGTGCGCGTCGCGGTGCTCTGCTGACCCGCCGCCATGCACTCGTCATACAATTCTCCGTCCACCTGATTGTATCGCAGGATTTCATCCAGTAGCTCCGGCGGCATATTGCGAAAGGTCGGCAATTGGTTAATCATATATAGCAAGTGCGAGCTGCGCATTCGCTGCCCGATTTGCTGTAAAAACGGGATGAGCTGGCGCGTCTCCATAACCTCAATCATCGGGCGACTGTCCGCCATCAAGGCATCTGCCATTTCTTCAAAAAGCTGAACATACGCGGGGTCATAATAAAAGGTTGACAGCACTCGCGAGGGATTCGACGATGTGCTTGACATCAGCAGCACCGCATGACCACGAATCAACAAAATATTTTGCCGCAGCGGCAGCGGCTTGGGATTGCGGTAAAAATAGGTCGTGACATTCGGCTGCAAATAAATCGGCATCCACTGAAACATCAGCTCCCGCGGACGATAGGTATCCGTGAGCTGATCCAGAATAATCATGGAATGCTGCGGATCTTGCAGCGCCTCTCGATTTTCCCGCACGCACTCCTCCACCAAATGATGCGGGCATGTGCTCCAATCAATTGCACCAAAATCCATCATAATCATTTCCTGTTTTCCCGGCAGGTCACGCAGTATATGAAAGATTGTATTTTGTGCCTCCATCATCGTTTTTGTGCCGACAAGAATCTCTGTCGCTACCTGGGTCATTTGCCGCTCCGGAGCTTTCTGCACCGTCGGCTGTTCCGGCAAGGTCAACCATAACCGCAGCGCATCGGCGCGCTGCTTTGGATTCTCCATTGGCAAAGAAGGCTGCCACTCTCGCAGCATCTGCGACAGCACGCCGGTCTTATGCTCCATCGGACAGTTCATCGCCCACGCCGCAATCCGCTGGGCATATTCGGAATCATACCGCAGGGTTCGCTTTCCTTTTCTCCACTTGCTCATAGTCGAGCTGTCAATTTCAATCCTCTCCGACAGCTCTTTTCCCGACGTCCCCAACGTCCGAATGAGCCAGCTCAGGCGTTCTCCGGTCATTGTCTCCCCTTCCTTCCGCAAAATTTCTGCTCTCAGTATACGTCCACGTCCGCGCCGTGTCAATAATATGCCAATTCTCTCTCCCACTTTCGCGTAATCTTTCACGTCTTCGCGCATAATTGGCACAAAATAGACATTTTATTTCTGGCAACATGCAAAATGACAAGCGGTATAATCTTTGCTACAATAGAGGCAACTTAGAAAACAAAGCACATACAACAATGGTGTTGTGTACCGCACGTGGTACGCAGCACCTTTTCTTTTTTCAGAAAGGATGGCTTCACAATGAACGAACCAAAAGTAGATTTTCTGTATTTGAGCGAACAGGATATGATCGCCGCAGGCGTGCGTGATATGAAGGGCTGTGTCGATGCCATTGAAGAAATGTTCCGTCTGATGAAGATTGGTGATTACCGTATGGGTGGTGCCAACGGCAACTCCCATGGCTGTATGGTCAGCTTTCCGGAGCATTCCCCGTTTCCGAACATGCCGACCGACGGACCAGATCGTCGATTTATGGCAATGCCGGCATATCTAGGCGGTGAATTTGATATGGCAGGTGTCAAGTGGTATGGTTCTAACGTCAGCAACCGGAAAAAGGGTCTGCCGCGTTCTATCCTGATGCTGACACTGAATGATAAGGATACCGGCGCACCGGTTGCCTACATGTCTGCCAATATTCTGAGCGCCTATCGCACCGGTGCTGTGCCGGGTGTCGGCTTTAAGCACTTTGCCCGCAAGGATGCCAAGGTTGTCGGCATCAGCGGTCCCGGTGTCATGAGCAAGACCGCCTTCGCCGCAGCTATGGCAGTGCGTCCGGAGATTGATACGCTGAAAATTAAGGGTTCTTCAATGACCTCTCCGTCTGCGCAGAAGTTTGCGGACTATGTGCGTGAGCGTTTCCCGCAGGTGAAGCATATTTCTATCGTTGCAACGGAAGAAGAGGCTGTTCGTGATGCCGATATTGTCGAAATCGCTACCTCCTCTCCGACGGGTGATGTTTCCACCTATCCGTACATCGCGGAGGAATGGATCAAGCCGGGCGCTGTCATTGCCTGTCCGGCAGCAGCACGCTTTGATGATGATTTTCTGATTCATCGCGCCCGCACCGTCACGGATAACATCAAGCTGTACGAGGCTTGGGCAGAGGAAATGCCGTATCCGGCATATGAAACCATTCCGATTCCTGCCGTTCATATCATGGACTTGATTCACGACGGCAAAATGAAGCGTACCGATATTGATGATCTGGGTGATGTACTTGTCGGAAATGTTCCGGAACACCGCAAGGAAGATGAAATCGTAATCTATTCGGTTGGCGGTATGCCAACAGAGGATGTCGCATGGGGCACTGTGGTTTACCGAAATGCTCTCAAGAAGGGAATCGGCACCAAGCTGAACCTGTGGGAGCATCCGGCACTGGCATAACAAGAGAGGAGTATCTAGCATGAGTATTTCAAGAGTAGAGATTGTAACTTCCATGTCCAAGCTGGAAGATCTCCGTATTGAGCTAAGCAAGGTCGGTGTCACCGGCATGACGGTACTGCAAGCGCTCGGCTGCGGCGTGCAAAAGGGTACAATGGAATTTGCAACCAAGGAAAACAAGGTTATGGAACTGTTGCCCAAGCAGATGATTATTCTGTACGTACCGTCTGAAATCGTCCCAAAAATTGAAGACGTTGTTAAGAAATGCTTGTATACCGGTCATATCGGCGACGGAAAGATTTTTGTTTCCGATGTGAGCGATGTTATCCGTGTCCGCACCGGCGAAGACGGCGCGGATGCCTTGGAATAATCTTGGAAGGAACGATCGTATGGAGAAGAAATTAGGTCTGTTCAGTGTCGTCTCAACGGGTGTCGGACTTATCGTAGCGACAACCTGTTTGATGTCCCTGTGTCAGGGTGCATCCGCACTTGGCGGAATGTTCATCGTTTCCATTGTTCTTGCCTGTGCGCTGAATATGATTACAGCAGCTTCCTTGGCAGAGCTAAATGCACTGATGCCAAATCTAACCGGCGGTCTGGCACAGTATACTCTCGCCGGACTGGGTCCCTTCGTGACGCTGGTTTCTATGGTTGGCGGCTACATTGTCTGCAATGCTCTTATGGCACCATCGGAAGGCGCTATGTTCGGTCTCGCAATCACAGAGCTGACCGGAACTACCATTCCCTCCTCTGTCATCAGTGTTGCGCTGACATTGATTCTGATTATCATCAATCTGCTCGGTGTAGATATGTTTGCAAAGATTCAAAATATCGTTGCCTTTTTGCTCATTGGTTCTCTGCTGTTGATTGGTATCATCGGCGCTGTTGGCTTGGGTACAGGCGTTAAGGTTTCTCAGCCATTTACATTGAGTAATGACATTATGGACGGCGTAAATATGGCGGCGGCGGCCTTCTGGCTGTTCATCGGTGTGGAATTTATCATTCCTATCGCTAAATATGTTGACAAGCCTCGCCGAAACATTCCGCTTGGTATGTTCCTCAGTCTGGGTATCATTTGTATTATTCAGATCATCATGGTATTTGGTCTGTATCATTACACAAGCTGGACAGAGCTTGCCGCTTCGGATACACCGCATATCCTGTATGGCATCAGTCTGCTCGGTGGTGTCGGCAAAGCGTGGATCGGTTTGGTCACGGTTCTTGCTGCCATCAGTACACAGAATTCTGTCATCAACAGCATCACAAAGATTTGCTATGGTATGGCAAAGATGAATATGCTTC
>CAVBHI010000247.1:0-10688 GCA_963595115.1 bacterium | reverse complement strand
GCGTCTGGGACGAGAAAAACGCCTTTGCCGCTGGCACGGACTATTCTAAGCCGAAGTTCTACGCGCTGGTTGAGTTCCCGTATCCGTCGGGCGCCGGTCTGCACGTCGGTCATCCGCGTTCGTATACGGCGCTGGATATTGTTGCTCGCAAGCGTCGTATGCAGGGTTACAATGTCCTGTATCCAATGGGATGGGATGCGTTTGGTCTGCCGACGGAGAACTTTGCTATCAAGAATCATATTCATCCGGCAGAGGTCACCAAGAAGAATGTTGCTCGCTTCAAGAGCCAGCTGAAAAGTCTTGGTCTGTCGTTTGACTGGGATCGTGAGATTAATACCACCGATCCGTCCTACTATAAGTGGACGCAGTGGATTTTTCTCCAGCTGTTCAAGCATGGTCTGGCGTATAAAAAGGAAATGGCGGTCAACTGGTGTACAAGCTGCAAGTGCGTTCTGGCAAACGAAGAGGTTGTCAACGGCGTATGTGAGCGTTGCGGCAGTGAGGTTGTCCGCAAGAATAAGAGCCAGTGGATGCTCAAGATTACGAAATATGCCCAGCGTCTGATTGACGATCTGAATGATGTCGATTATATTGAACGCGTCAAGAGTCAGCAGAAGCACTGGATCGGACGCTCTACCGGCGCTGAGGTTGACTTTAAGACCACGGAAGGCGATACGCTGACGGTATACACGACCCGTCCGGACACGCTGTTCGGCGCAACCTACATGGTTATTTCTCCGGAGCACCCGATGGTAGAGAAGTGGGCGGATAAGCTGTCCAATATTGATGCTATCCGTGCATACCGCGAAGAGGCGGCACATAAGTCAGACTTTGAGCGTACCGAGCTGGTCAAGGAAAAGACCGGTGTCAAGCTGGACGGCGTGCGCGCCATCAATCCGGTCAACAATACCGAGATTCCGATCTTTGTATCAGATTATGTTCTGATGAGCTATGGCACGGGCGCTATCATGGCGGTACCGGCACATGATGACCGTGACTGGGATTTTGCTAACGCGTTTGACCTGCCGATTATCGAGGTTGTCAAGGGCGGCAATGTCAAGGAGGCAGCGTTTACCGATTGCGCAACCGGCATCATGGTCAACTCCGGCTTCCTCAACGGCATGACCGTGGAAGAGGCAAAGAAGGCGATCACCGAATTCCTGACCAAGGAGGGCGTAGGTCATTCCAAGGTCAATTATAAGCTGCGCGACTGGGTATTCTCCCGCCAGAGATATTGGGGCGAACCAATCCCGTTGGTCAATTGTGAAAAGTGCGGTTGGGTCGCCCTGCCGGAGGATCAGCTGCCGCTGACTCTGCCGAATGTCGCGTCGTATGAGCCGACGGACGATGGCGAATCACCGCTGGCTGCGATGACGGATTGGGTCAACACAACGTGTCCGTGCTGCGGCGGTCCGGCAAAGCGTGAGACGGATACCATGCCGCAGTGGGCAGGCTCTTCGTGGTATTTCCTACGTTATATGGATCCGCATAATGATAAGGCGCTGGCATCCAAGGAAGCACTGAATTACTGGGGTCAGGTTGACTGGTACAACGGCGGCATGGAGCACACGACGCTGCACGTGCTGTACTCCCGTTTCTGGCATAAGTTCCTGTATGACATCGGTGTCGTCCCGTATGCCGAGCCGTATCACAAGCGCACGAGCCACGGCATGATTCTGGGTCTGAACCCGCACAATTTTGTCAACCTGCCGGAGAGTGAGAAGAAGGAACTGCTGGCAAAGTACGGTGACGAAAAGCAAGCGCAGAAGGCGCTGGCGCAAAAGTACGGTGAGATGGCAAATCATCCGGTTGTCAAGATGTCCAAGTCGCTGGGTAATGTTGTAAATCCAGATGAGACTATTGATGAGTACGGCGCAGACACCATGCGTCTGTACGAGATGTTCATCGGTGACTTTGAGAAGGCGGCGGCGTGGTCGCAGAAGGCAATTAAGGGCTGCAAGCGCTTCCTTGACCGCGTTTGGGCGCTGTATGAGAAGGTACAGCCGGGCGACAGCTTCAGCAAAGACAATGAGGTCATGATGAACAAGACCATTCAGAAGGTCACGGAGGACATTGAGAACCTCAAGATGAACACGGCGATTGCACAGATGATGACGCTGCTCAACCAGTTCTACGATAAGGGCGTGAACATGGCGGAATACAAAACCATGCTGATCCTGCTCAATCCGTTTGCGCCGCACATCACCGAGGAGCTGTGGCAGATGGTCGGTGAGGATGATCTGTTGAGCCTGCACACGTGGCCGTCTTTTGACGCGAGCAAGACGGTCGAGGCGACGATTGAAATGCCGGTACAGATCAACGGCAAGATCAAGACCAAACTGATTGTTCCGCAGGGCTGCGACAAGGAGACGGCGCTGGAGACCGCTATGGCAGACCAGAAGGTTATCGCTGCGATCGGGGATAAAACAGTCGTTAAATCCATTGTTGTCCCCAATAAGATCATCAATTTGGTTGTAAAGTAAAAGGTAAGCACAAGTTTTGTCAAACTTGTACTTGACAGTACTTCCTTGAGAAGATATAATAGATTTATGACTTTATGATGTAATGTCGTATGACCTAAAAGCGTTATTTATGGAACGCGCGGAGGGAGGGAAAACAATGTCGGAAATCCGCGTCAAGGAAAATGAGTCTCTGGACAGCGCACTGAGAAGATTCAAGAGATCGTGCGCAAAGGCGGGTGTGCTTTCCGAGCTTCGCAAGCGTGAGCATTATGAGAGCCCAAGCGTAAAGCGCCGTAAGAAGTCCGAAGCGGCACGCGCAAAGAGAAAGCGCTACTAATATTCAATATTAGAGAGAAAAAACACCGAAGTACGTTGTGCTTCGGTGTTTTCTTTTGGCGGCGTGGGTGCATAAATTCGCTCCACTCGCATATACTATCCGAGAAGCAGAGTATTCGATATCCGCGCCGAAGGGCGCAGCTGCGGCGAAAGAGTTCTGATCTATGGTTCGTATTTCTGTGTAGGAAAGCCGCAGTTATCCTGTCCCGACGTTGTCGGAGATAGGGGGAATTCCGGTTTGCGGTATGCCGCAGACCGGAATTTTCTGCTGTTTCTTACAAGAGAAGGGTGGACGCATTTATAAAACTATGCTATGCTGAACAAAAAGGAACGGCGTACCGTGCGCCGGATGGAGGCAATGCAATGAATAAGGCAGAACGTTTTTTTCGTGATTTGGCACTGGTCTGTGTCGGCGTTATTCTGGGCTTTTTGCTCGCGCCGATTAAGGAGGGAATCCGCGTGACCATCGGCAGCAACAACCGCAGCTCAGAAGTGATGAATGAATATGACGCGGATGAGGATTGGGAGGACAAGTGGGAGGAAGCTCCGGATAAAATCGAATTTCCGGAGGGTGACGATACCACAGAGGAAGAAGAGTAAAGTGGGAAAACACCGGCAAAGCAACCTTGTTTGCCGGTGTTTTCCTGTAGTAAAAGGCTTTCTCAGGCAGAAAAAAGTGTGGTATGCGGATGCCGAGAGATGTTAGAAAAAGGAATCAACGAGACCGGACGGACGAGGCAGCTCGCCCTGTCAACGCAAAGAAACCGCAGATTGCATTTGACGCAGGAGTTTTTTTGCGATATACTAACCAGTATTAAGCGTAAAAACGGAGAAATGGTTTTGAATATGCAGTGTTTTGGGAGAATGATGGAATGAAACAGTCGAACAAATACGGAAATGAGAGTATCTCTGCCCTCAAGGGCGCTGACCGCGTGCGCAAGCGTCCGGGCGTTATCTTTGGCTCGGACGGTTTGGAAGGCTGCGAACATTCGGTGTTTGAGATTTTATCCAACTCCATTGATGAGGCGCGTGAGGGCTATGGCGATGTTATCACCGTAACGCGGTTTCGGGATCATTCAATTGAGGTGGAGGATCACGGACGCGGCATTCCGGTGGATTTTAATGCCAATGAGCAGCGTTACAACTGGGAGCTGGTGTTCTGCGAGTTGTATGCCGGCGGCAAATACCGCACGAATGATGGCGAAAACTATGAGTTTTCTCTGGGCTTGAACGGCTTGGGTACTTGTGCGACGCAGTATTCCTCGGAGTACATGGATGTTTGGGTGCGCCGCGATGGCTATGAGTACACGCTGCATTTTGAAAAGGGAGAAAATCAAACCGGTGTCAAGGCGGGCTTTCGCCGCAAGAAGGTTAGCGACGCACAGACCGGAACACGCATTCGCTGGCGACCGGATCTGGAGGTTTTTACCGACATTGTGATTCCGGTGGAATACTATCAGGATGTGCTCAAGCGACAGGCGGTGGTCAATCCGCATCTGCGTTTTGTGCTGCGTGTGGAGAACGAGAACGGATTTGAAACACAGGAATTCTATTATGAAAACGGCATCGCGGATTATGTTACTGAGATTGTCGGAGAAAATGCACTGACCTCGGTGCAGTCGCTCTCGTCAGAGAAGCGCGGACGCGACCGTGCAGACAAACCGGAATACAAGGTGCTGATGAATTGCTCCTTCTGTTTTTCCTCCTCCGTGTCACGCATGGAGTACTATCACAACTCGTCGTGGCTGGAGCATGGCGGTGCGCCGGAAAAGGCAGTGCGCTCGGCGTTTGTCTCCGCGTTGGATGCCTATCTCAAACAGAATAACAAATACAATAAGAATGAGAGCCGCATCTCCATTCAGGACATTGCCGACAGCCTGATTTTAGTGACCAACTGTTTTTCCACATACACCTCGTATGAAAATCAGACCAAAAAATCCATCACAAATAAGTTCATTCAGGAGGCAATGACGGAATTTTTGCGCTCCGGCTTGGAAATTTACTTTATTGAAAACAAGGCGGAGGCGGACAAGATCGCCGAGCAGGTGCTCATCAACAAGCGCTCCCGTGAGCAGGCGGAACGCGCACGGCTGAACATTCGTAAAAAGCTGTCCGGCAATTTGGATATGGCAAACCGGGTGCAGAAGTTTGTAGACTGTCGCACAAAGGATGTTTCCCGTCGCGAGCTGTACATCGTGGAGGGCGATTCCGCGTTGGGTTCCTGTAAGCAGGGACGCGATTCGGAATTTCAGGCGATTATGCCGGTGCGCGGCAAGATTTTGAACTGTCTAAAGGCAGATTACGATAAGATTTTCAAGAGCGATATTATCACGGATCTGCTGCGCGTGCTGGGTTGCGGCGTGGAGGTGCGCTCAAAGGCGACGAAGGATCTGACCAATTTTGATTTGGATAAGCTGCGCTGGAATAAAATTGTCATCTGTACGGATGCCGATGTTGATGGTTTCCAGATTCGCACGCTGATTCTGACGATGCTGTACCGTCTCGTACCGACATTGATTGACGAGGGCTATGTCTATATCGCTGAGTCGCCGCTGTACGAAATTACCTACAAGAGCAAAACATACTTTGCGTTTGACGAAAATGAAAAGACACAGATTCTGGCGGAGCTGGAGGGCAAAAAATGCAAGCTCCAGCGCTCAAAGGGTTTGGGCGAGAACGATCCGGATATGATGTGGGAGACGACGATGAATCCGGAAACACGGCGTTTGATTCGTGTGACACCGGAGGACGTAGCGCCGACTCGCGAGATGTTTGACCTTCTGCTGGGAGACAATCTGGCAGGACGCAAAGAATATATCGCGGAAAACGGGTGGCAGTATCTCGATGCCGCCGATATTTCCTGATGAGAGAGTGAAGAGAAGCAATGGCAAAAAAAACACAAAAGCAGCCGCAGAAGGAATATCACGCACCGGAACCGGTCGCGCAGCGAATCACCGACACGTTGCGGGAAAATTACATGCCGTATGCGATGAGTGTTATCGTATCGCGTGCGATTCCGGAGATTGACGGCTTTAAGCCGTCGCACCGCAAGCTGCTGTATATGATGTATAAAATGGGCTTGATGGGTCCAAACCGCACAAAATCCGCCAATATTGTCGGACAGACGATGAAGCTCAATCCGCACGGAGACAGCGCCATCTATGAAACAATGGTTCGTTTGACGCGCGGCAACGAAGCGCTGCTTATGCCGTTTGTCGATTCCAAGGGCAATTTCGGAAAGGTATATTCGCGCGACATGGCGTATGCCGCCCCGCGTTATACCGAGGCCAAGCTGGATGCGTTCTGTAAGGAGCTGTTCCGCGACATTGACACCGATGCGGTGGACTTTGTGGACAACTACGACGGTGAGATGAAAGAGCCGACGCTGCTGCCGACGACGTTTCCGAACATTCTGGTGTCGGCGAACACCGGCATTGCCGTCGGCATGGCAAGCTCCTTTTGCGGCTTTAACTTGCAGGAGGTATGTCAGACGACAATTGCCTATCTGCGCGACAGCAACTGCGATTTGATGGAGACGCTGCCCGCGCCGGATTTCCCGACGGGCGGTGAGATCATCCTCAACCGCGAGGAGATGGCGAAGATTTATGAGACGGGTCGCGGCTCGTTCAAGGTGCGCGCGTGCTGGCAGTATCTCAAGAAGGAAAACCTGATCGAGGTTACGCAGATTCCGTACACGACGACCATCGAAGCGATTATCGACAAAATTACCGATTTGGTCAAGGCGGGAAAAGTTCGCGAGATTTCGGATGTACGTGATGAGAGCGATTTGTCCGGTCTGAAGCTGGCGATTGACCTCAAGCGCGGCACGGATCCGACGCGTCTTATGGAGCGTTTGATGCAGATGACACCACTGATGGACAGCTGCTCCTGCAACTTTAATGTACTGATTTCCGGTATGCCGCGTGTTCTGGGTGTCCGTGCTCTGCTGGAGGAGTGGACGGCGTGGCGCACGGAATGCAAAAAGCGCACGTTATTTTATGAGCTTGGCAAGAAGCGGGATAAGCTGCATTTGCTGCATGGCTTGAAAGAGATTCTACTGGACATTGATAAGGCGATTGCGATTATCCGCAACACGGAAACCGACAGCATGGTTGTGCCCAATCTGATGGAAGGCTTCGCGATTGACGAGATGCAGGCGGAGTTTATCGCGGAAATCAAGCTGCGCCACATCAACAAGGAATATATTCTCAAGCGATTGACCGAAACGGACGAGCTGGAAAAGGAAATCGCACGTCTGGAGGGCATCCTCAAGAGCAAGACGAAGGTACGCGGTCTGATTATCAAAGAACTGGAAGCGGTTATGAAAAATTATCCGTGCCCGCGCCGCTCGGCAATTATCGCGGAGGAGACCGTCGCTGCCAGCACACCGGAGGAGGACATTCCGGATTATCCGGTGCATCTGTTCCTGACGCGCGAGGGATATTTCAAGAAGATTACGCGGCAATCCTACCGATCTGCTTCGGATCACAAGCTCAAGGAGGGCGATGAACTGCTGCAATCCTTTGAGGCAAGCAACCGTGATGAGCTGCTGTTCTTCACCAATCAGCAGAAAGTGTACAAGGCGCGTGCGGCGGACTTTGAGGATTCCAAGGCGAGCACGCTGGGCGATTATCTGCCGGCAAAGCTGGAGATGGACGAGGACGAGCATCCGCTGTTCCTGCTGCTGCCGGAAAAATATAACGGCAATCTGGTGTTGATTTTTGAAAACGGCAAGGCAGCGCGTATT
This sequence comes from bacterium, assembly GCA_963595115.1. Lineage (GTDB taxonomy): Bacteria > Bacillota > Clostridia > Oscillospirales > Butyricicoccaceae > Butyricicoccus_A. Next base: position 3,143 of record CAVBHI010000247.1, on the reverse strand, counting down.
GAACTGTCCGGCTATGTCACCAAGACCAACCGCCGTCGATTGACCAGCGCGTACTCCGACCGCTCGCCGGTCAAGGCATTCTTCCATGTGAAGGAGGAGGAACGCATCACGCTGTTTGCAACCAACGGACGCGCGCTGACGATTGAGACGTCGGTGATTCCGACCAAGAACACCCGCACGACGATTGGCGTGCAGGCAATGGTGCTGCGCGGCGGACACACGATTACACACGCGGTCTGGACAAAGGACACGCCGTTTGCGACGTCCCGCCGGTATGTATCGCATTCCATTCCGTCGGTCGGCGCGATGCTGCGTGAAGAGGATAAGGGACAGCAGAGCTTGCTGGAGGAATGATGGGGGTTCAAAATAGGATGTAAGTACTGCTCAGGGAGGATTATAATGAGAAATACTACAGATAACCAGCCGGTTTGGTATCCTGATTATATTCGGTCTACAGATGATTCAGGGCTAATATGGAGACATTTCTTGAAAGATTTTATATTTCAGCATAGATTAAGATATATGGTGTATTTTCGATATGCCCAAACGACAAAAAATCGCTTGTTTCATCTGTTTTGTGAATATAAGCTATATCGATTATGCCGTAAATATGGGATTGAGGTAAAAACTCCAACAAAAATTGGTGCAGGATTTGTTATGACACATCCATATAATATTACAATTTCACCTTATGCAGAATTAGGGAGAAATGTAACTATGCTGAAAGGATCGACAATTGGACTCAGTCAAGGAAAGCATCCTGGCACGCCCAAAATTGGAAATTGTGTTTACATTGGCATAAATTCTACCATTCTGGGGGGGTAGTTGTAGGAGATGATGTTTTGATTGCACCAAATACTTTGGTAAATCAAGATATTCCTAGCCATAGTGTTGTGATTGGAAATCCATGCAAAATCATTTCGAAAGAAGACGCAACAGGAGCATACATTTGGAAACGCGTATAATAGTCTAGCGTATAAGTTAAACGTGATCAACCGCAAGGGCTGATCACGTTTAACTTTATAGTTTATGAAAGATGTGGAAAAGCATCCAAGCCGGGATAGACCGCCGTGCTGCCGAGCGCGTCCTCGATGCGGAGCAGGCGATTATATTTTGCAACACGATCCGTGCGGCTGGGTGCGCCGGTCTTGATCTGGCAGGTACTCAGCGCAACGGCGAGGTCGGCAATTGTCGTGTCCTCGGTTTCGCCGGAGCGATGGGAGGTGATGGCGGCAAAACCGGCTTGCTGCGCCAGCTTGACCGCTTCCATGGTTTCGGACAGCGTTCCAATTTGGTTGAGCTTGATGAGAATGGCGTTGCCGCAATGCTGCTCCATGCCGCGCCGCAGGCGTTTGGTGTTGGTGACAAACAGGTCGTCACCGACCAGCTGCACGCGGCTTCCCAGCTGACGGGTCAGTCGCTGCCAGCCGTCCCAATCCTCTTCGTCCAGCGCGTCCTCGATGGATAGAATGGGATATTTCTCGACAAGCTCCTTCCAGTGGGCGATTAGCTCGTCCGACGTATACCGTTTGCCGGATTTCGGCAGAATATATTCGCCGGGGCGGGCACTTTTCCACTCACTCGCCGCGGCATCCATCGCGAGCATGACGTCGCGGCCGGGATGGTAGCCTGCCTTGAGAATGGCGTCCATGATACAGGCGATGGTCTCCTCGTCGCCGGAGAGATTGGGGGCGAAGCCACCCTCGTCGCCGACGGAGGTCGTCAGTCCCTGCTCCTGGAGCAGGGAGGCAAGCGTGTGAAAAATCTCTGTGCACCAGCGCAGCGCTTCGCAAAAGCTGGGTGCACCGACGGGGACAATCATGAATTCCTGCACGTCCACGGTGTTTGCCGCGTGCGCACCGCCGTTGAGGATATTCATCATGGGCACGGGCAGGCGGTTGCCGGATACGCCGCCCAGAAATTGATAGAGAGGGAGACCCTGTGCCGCTGCCGCCGCGTGCGCCGCTGCCAGCGAGACTGCAAGCATGGCGTTAGCGCCCAAGTGGGATTTGTCGTCTGTGCCGTCCACGGATTTCAATATTGCGTCAATGGCATAGGTGTCGGCGGGATTTTTGCCGTGCAACGCCTGTGCAATCGGACCGTTGATGTTTGCCGCCGCACGCAGAACCCCTTTCCCGCCATAGCGCCGCCGATCCCCGTCGCGTAGCTCCAACGCTTCAAATTCTCCGGTGGATGCACCGCTTGGCGCTATACCACGCCCAATGCTTCCGTCTGTGAGTACGACCTCTGCTTCGACGGTGGGATTTCCGCGTGAGTCCAACACCTCGCGCCCGCTTACCTGCTGAATCGTCCAGTTCATATCATGTTCTCCTTCCGCATTGGTTTGTTATCACTTTTCCCACCGGACGGAGCTTTTATGCGAACGGAGCAGACAGCGCCGCAGAGAATCAGAGGACACTCTGCGGCGGGATGGGCTATAACAAAATCGGCTGAATTTGCTGTCCTGCCAGTGCAGCATCTACGGTTTCCGGAATGCGTTCCAGAACGGCGACCATGGAGCGCGGTTTGGTTTGCGGCGCGTCCTGACGCATGGGAACAAAGTAATACCCGCGCCGATTGAGCAGCCGCCCAATATTTTCCGCTGAGCCGGACAGGGCATCGTTGGTCGATACTGCCAGCACCACCGGACGCCCGACGCGGAGCTGGGACTTTGCCGCCAGCGTCTGCGGTGTGTCGCTGAGACCGTAGGACAGCCGCGCCAGCGTGCTGCCAGTGCACGGCGCAATAACCAGCGCGTCAAACAGCGCCTTCGGTCCGATCGGCTCGACATCCTGTAAGGTCAGCATCGGCGGCTTTCCGCACAGCTTTGTGATTTTGTCGAGATAATCCGCCGCAGAACCAAACCGTGTATCGTGTGTTTGGCAATTGTCGGAGACAATCGGCGTGATTTCCCAACCGGCGTTTACCATGCGCTCCATGACGGCTATGGTACGCGTCAGCGTACAAAATGAGCCGCAGAGCGCAAATCCAATGGTTCGGCTCACCGTTTTCCTTCCTCCTCCAGCATGTGGGTAATGGTTTCACAAATATCTGCCGCCGCTGTGACCGGCGCGACCCGTCCGGGCAGCGATAGCGCGTGAATGCAGGGACGCAGATCGCGTGCATTGGGGGCAATGCCACCC
>CAVBHI010000246.1:0-3493 GCA_963595115.1 bacterium | reverse complement strand
ACAGCACACCATCTTCGCTTCCAACACCTCTGCGATGTCGATCACCGAAATGGCTGCCGCAGTTCCGCACCGTTCCGCGAAATTTGTCGGCTGTCACTTCTTTAACCCGCCTCAGATTATGAAGCTGGTTGAGGTCATTCACGCCATGCAGACGTCAACCGAGACATTTGAATTCACGATGAATCTGATGCAGGAGCTTGGCAAGACGCCGGTTCCGGTCAACGAGGGTCCGGGCTTTGTTGTCAACCGTATGCTGATTCCAATGATGAACGAAGCAATTGGTATTGTCGCCGATGGCATCGCCTCTCCGGAGGACGTAGACCGTGCGATGCAGTTGGGCGCCGGTATGAAGTCCGGTCCGCTCCACACTGCCGATCTCGTCGGACATGATGTCAATTTGGCGATCATGGAGACTATTTGCCATGAGACGGGCGACCAGAAGTACCGACCGCATCCGCTACTACGCAAGATGGTTCGCGCCGGTTTGCTGGGTGTCAAATCCGGCAAGGGTTTCTTTACCTATGACGGTCCATACGGAAAGGAAATTCCGGGCACGGAGTTTCATTGCTACTCGCTCAAGCGATAAGGGCGCGGTTGATTTTTGGATAAGCTTGTTTCCTGTCGGCTGCTTCGTCAGGCGCTTTGGAATGGATTAAAATTGGAAGACCGTCGGCAAATATGTCGGCGGTCTTCGGCTTTCTCTCCCCAAATCCATCCAGCAACACCTGATTTTTGATCGGATTAACCTGAGATGCGGCAATAATTTCGCACAACAGCTGCATATTTTCCATGCCGATACGCGCCGCATCTCTGTTTTATTATGAATTGTTCCTACTCTTTCCATTTCTGGCATGACATTTTTTGTGGTTATTTCCAATCTTACAAATTATAGGCGAAAAGTTGTGATTTTTTTGTTGAAATATGGCGTACAATCCTTCATAATAGAAGCATAGCAAAAGGTAATTTCCTATGAACGGCGCTTGGTCAACCAAAATGCCGTACCATCCATGCTGCGGATGCAAACGCCGCAAGGTCTGCCATGACCGCCGCCGGAATTAACCACCGCGTCTGTTTGAGAGCCAGATGCCCCGTGTAAATCCCGATGGTGTAAAAGCTGGTTTCCGATGCGCCCAGCATCACAGCGGCAATGCGCCCCGCTTCGCTATCTACACCGCTTGCTTTCATGATTTCCCGTCCGAGGGCAAGTCCGCCACTCCCGCTAAAGGGTTTTAGCAGCACCAGTGCAGCACATTCCTTTGGAATCCCTACTGCGGAGAGAACTGGCTGCAACGCAGACCCCGCCACGTCAATGGCACCGGAGGCGCGCAGCATACTGACGGCGGTGATAAGGGCGAGCAGCGTCGGCAACAGGTGTACCGCCGTTTGGATTCCCTTTTGTGCGCCGCGCAGAAAAACTCCGAAGACGTCGATGCCTTGGGAGAGGGCAGTAATCGCCGTCAGGGTAATCAGTGCCGGAATGAGCAGGTCTGTCATCCATGTGTTCCCTTCTTTGTCAGCGCAGAGAAGACGAATGACGCTGCCAGTCCTGTCAGCACGGAAACCGCGGAAGCTCCCCATACTGCGGGCATGATGTCAAACGGTGTCTGCGACCCCAACGCTGCTCGAACAGCAGCGACGGTTGTTGGTATGAGCTGTAAGGAAGTTGTGTTTAATACAAGAAATCGCAGCAAATCATGGGATGTCCCTGTCGTTTGCAGCATTCGCTCTGCCGCTTGCAGACCGAATGGTGTGGCGGCATTGCTCAGTCCTAACAGATTGGCTGTGACGTTGGCAGAAATGTATTGCTGTGCTTTGGCATCCGCCGAGGGAAACAGACGACGGAGAAGCGGTCGGAGCAGCACGGAAATGTACCGTGTGATTCCCGCCTGCTCCATCAGTTCCATCACGCCGGACCAAAGTCCGATGACGGCGACCATCGTGACGCACAAACGCACGGCGTCACCCGCCCCCTCTGTCACCGCTTGTGCCAGCTCGCTGGTTCTTCCCAGCAGGCAGGCGGACACGCAGGAGAAAAGCAGCAGCCCTGTCCAGACATAGGAAAGCATCAAAAACCCCCTTTCCCCACCGATTGCTGTGTATGGGAGACACAGCCGAAATTTTTGAGAAGGAAGTGCTTGTTTATGAAATCCACTGGTATTGTAAGAAAAGTTGATGAGCTGGGACGCGTTGTTCTGCCAATCGAACTGCGCCGCACACTTGGCATTGAGGTGAAGGATTCTCTGGAAATTTACGTGGACGGCTCTCAGATTATCTTAAAAAAGTACGAACCGGCCTGCATCTTCTGCGGCAACGCGAAGGATGTTCTGAGCATCAAGGGCAAGAACATTTGCCGTTCCTGCCTGAAGGACATCGCAGATATGGATGTATAATCTCTGATACAGGGATAGAAAATACGGGAACAGTCCGTTCCCGTATTTTTTTATTCTCCGCAGTACTTTCGCCGCGTCGCCAGTCCGCCGCGAATATGTCGTTCCTCTTTATTTTTCTGTAAAACCTCACGCACCTGCAAATACAGCGGGCGATTCAGATATTGTAGACGTTGGGTAATGTCCTTGTGGACGGTAGATTTGCTGACGCCAAATTTGGCGGCAGCCTGTCGAACCGTCGCTCCCGTCTCAACCATATACTCGGCAAGCGCAACGGCTCGTTCTTCCGGCTGTCCCTTCACCACTTTCCCCTCCTCACTTCACGTTTGTTTTTTATATTTATGCGAGGGGAAGGCGGGAAAGACGTGTGTTCTATCATTTTTTGCATAAAAAATCCTCCATAGGAATCGTCGTTCCCATGGAGGATTTCCGTTTCAGTGAGCCGCTCCGCAGCCCGTTTGGCTTCGATTATCGCATCATCCGGCGGTCAATCCACCCGTTCTCCTTCGTTGCCATAGCATTCACAGAACCGCGCGGCAAAGGAAACCGGCTCTCCCTTCGCATACAGATGGGCTGTGTCGCCAAATTGTAAGACACGAAACGCCGCCGTTCCTTTTCGGCGTTCCTCTGTCACAACGGTTGTTACCGAGGTCGGCGCAGCGCACATGCCGTGCCACAAAATCATTGGCGAAACATGCATGAGATGACTGAGCAGAACGCATTCCAGCGCAAAATGGCAAAACAGCACGATGGTATCGTTATTCGGCTGCACCGCGCGATACAGCCTTCCATCCCGCACATAGCCATGCCGCGCCAGTAATGCATCAAAGTGCTCTATTATCATGTCATAAATCGCGCCGACATCGCCCGCCCGCATGATTTCGTTTTCCATCCACGCCTGTTCGCTGAAAAACCGCTCGTCCTTCGTCCAATCCTGCGGCAGCCAATCCCATGCAACCGTCGGCTTCTCCGGCATGTTCGGTTTGTACACGCGTCCGGTAAACTCCTGCATCCAATCACAGGTCGTTGCCGTTCGTCCCGCCTTTTCCAGCGTCGGCTTCGCCGTATCCTGCGCCCGCCCCAGCGGCGAAACATAGTACTGCTTC
>CAVBHI010000245.1:0-11837 GCA_963595115.1 bacterium | reverse complement strand
TGCACTTGATCCGGAGATGGTGGGCGAGGTGCTGGACGTTATGAAATCGCTGGCGCAGGAGGGCATGACGATGGTTGTTGTCACGCATGAGATGGGCTTTGCCCGCGAGGTGGCGGATCGCGTGCTATTTATGTCGGATGGCTATATCACGGAAGAGGGCACGCCGGAGCAGATTTTTGAACATCCGCAGCAGGAGCGAACCAAAGCATTTCTCAGCCTGACGGAGCACAAGTAAGAAACCACAGGAAGAATAAACACGGCTCTCCGGCATCAATATTCCTCCGGAGAGCCGTGTTCGCAAGAAAAACATAAAAAAGAGAGGGAATTCTCTTGACGAAGTGGCTTGGCTGTGCTAGAATACAGTTCAGATGCTAATGTGGCTCAGGGGTAGAGCAGCTCACTCGTAATGAGCAGGTCGTCGGTTCGATTCCGACCATTAGCTCCAAAGAAAAACCGCTTGTTCCGTATGGAATGAGCGGTTTTTTGGTCATTGCCCCTATAATAGGAAAAAGCTCCGCTTCGGAGCTTTTTGTGCGCTTGGTTTCGGCATAAGGAGACATCTAGAAGACGAGCTGCACGAGCAGCATATAACACAGTGTCCCTCCGGCGATGGACAGCAGCATTTGACGCTTCCACAGATGCAGAGCGATAGTCAGGGCTACGCAAAGCAGCTCCGGAACAGCATGGTTGCCGGTAAATACGCTGACGTGCCGGAAGCAGTAGAGAATCAACATGCCGAATACGGCAGAGGGAAGCACCGTGCCGAGATACTGAATGTATTTTGGCGTTGGCTTATCGGCGGGAAAGACAAGAAACGGAAGAAATCGTGTCAGAAGTGTGCCGAGCACAACGGCGGAGATGGTGAGAGCTTGCTGTAAAATGGTCATGTACGGTCTCCTTGGGATAGCGGCTTGCGCAGAAGCGTGAGCACGCCGAGAATACAGAGCATGGATGGAATCAGGAAATTGTCTGCGCCAAACAGAATGAGACAGAAGAGCGATAGCGCAAGTCCCAGCAGAGCGCTGGTGTGCCGTTTTTCCTTGAGCCATTGCTCCATGAAAATGACGACAAACATGGCGGTCATGACAAAATCCAGACCAGTCGTGTTGAATTGGATGAGAGATCCGAACAGTCCGCCAAGCGTTGAACCGCTGACCCAATAGATTTGGTTGAGCAGCGTGACAAAAAAAGCAAACCAGCCGGAATCAACGCCTTCCGGAACTGCCGCAGTATAATTGATGGAAAAAGACTCGTCACACATACCGAAAATCAAATAGATCTTTTTCCAGCCCGTGCCTTTGAACCGGTCGAGCATGGACAGACCGTAAAACAGGTGGCGGGCGTTGATGAGCAGAGCGACGGTCACTGCCTGAAGGGGGTGAAACGCGCCCATGAGCAGGTTGACGGTGAAAAACTCCATTGAACCGGCAAAAATCGTCATGCTCATCAGCATGGGATAGACAAAGGAAAAGCCGGAGACGTGCATATAAATGCCATAGGTTAAGCCGAGAAACCAGAATCCGGCGAAAATAGGAATGGTATGCGGAAAGGCAGCACGCAGAGCGCGGCGCTTGACTTGGTTCATAAAGAAAGCTCCTTGTGAGAAAGAGGGGGATGCAGTACCTGCCGCATGTCATTCGGCAGCGGTGCAGTCAGGGAAATTTGGCGTCCGGTCAGCGGTTGCGGAAAGGTCAGCCGATAGCTGTGCAGCGCTTGACGGGGAAGAATGCAGTCAGAGGGATTATACAGAAAATCGCCGGGCAGCGGGTGTCCGATATGCTTCATATGCACGCGAATTTGATGGGTTCGTCCGGTTTCCAGCCGGACGGCAGCGAGAGAATAGCCGCCTGCGTACTCCAGACGGCGAAAATGTGTGACGGCAGGCTCGCCGTCCTTGGAGACAATGCGCTCTATGGTACTGCCATGTGTGCGGGCAATTGGTGCGGAAATCGTACCGGATTTCGGCAGCAGACCGGTGCACACGGCGCGGTATTCCCGATGAATGCGCCGGTCGCGCATGGAGGCGGACAGCACCGCCGCCGCAAGCGGATGGCGTGCGAATAAAACCAGACCGGAGGTATCGCGGTCAAGTCGCCCGATGGCGTGCGCACAGAACGGCTCGCCGTTTTTTTGCGCCTGAAATGCCAGTGCGTTGCAGAGGGTGTCTGCATAGTGCCCCTGCGAGGGGTGCACCGGCATACCGGCGGGCTTGTTCAGAACCATGCAGTCGGGATCCTCATAGACAACCATAGTCGGCAGACAAACAGGAACAATGTGTTCGCTCTCCTGGAGGATGCCGCGCAGATTTACCGTCAGCTGCTGTCCTGTTCGCACGGGTACGACGACAAAAACCGGCTCGTTGTCCAAACGGATTGAGCCGGATGTTTTTTTGAGTTGAATGAGCAAATGGCGAGAAAAACCGGCGGCGCGCAGCACCTGTTCTACGCGCAGACCCGCTTGCTCCGGCGGGATGAGAAGGGTGACATCGGTTCGTGTTTTCATGCGCTAAGTATAGCATGGGCGCACGGGATTGTAAACAGAGATATTGTACAATGCCGATGCAGCAGGTATAATAGAAGACAAGATGAACCTCGAACAAAAGGGAGAGAATGCAATGAATGAACAACTGTATCAGCTGTGCTGTGCGGATGGAGTGACCGGCTTTGAAGGCAACGCCGCACAGACGGCGCAGCGGATGCTTGCTCCATATTGTGACCGCGCGGAAATTTCCCGAAGCGGGTCGGTGCTTGGCTGGCTGTCCTGCGGTAAGCCGGATGCAAAAACGGTTTTGCTGGACGCGCATCTGGATCAAATCGGTTTTATGGTTACGGATGTGCTGGACGGTGGCTTTTTGCGCTTTACGCAGATTGGCGGCGTTGATCCGCGTATGCTTCTGGGCGCAGAGGTGATGATTTTGAGCGAGCCGCCGCGCTATGGCGTGGTTTCCTGCACGCCGCCACATTTGCTGAAAGCGGGGGAGGAAAATAAGGCGGTGCTGATAGAGGAAATGCTGATTGATACCGGTTTGCTGGATGCGCGGGCGAGCATCCGCATCGGCACGCCGATTGTCTTTCATGAGCCGCCGTGCGACCTGCTGGGCGGACAAATCAGCGGTAAGTGCTTGGATGACCGTGCGGGCTTTTACGCCATTGTGCAGGCGCTCAAAAAGCTAACCAAGTGTGACCGCAAGGTAGACTTGGTCATTTGCGGCTCAACGCATGAGGAAACCGACTCTTTCGGCGCGATTACGACAGCGTTTCGCATTCGTCCGGAGTATGGCATTGCCGTGGACGTGACGCACGCGGACACACAGGATGCGCCGTCGGACGAGACGTTTGCCATGGGCAATGCAGTCATCGGCGTCGGTCCGAATATGCACCGAAAATTCACGGAGCAAATCATCCGTACCGCACGGGCATATGAGATTCCCTATCTGCTGGAGGTTATGGAGGGGAATACGGGCACGAATGCATGGGATATGCAGGTGGTTCGCAATGGCATTGCGATGGCGGTGCTGTCCATCCCGCTGAAGTACATGCACTCGCCGATCGAGACGATTCAGGAATCGGATATTGCCTTGACGGCGGATTTGATGGCAGCGTTTTTGAAGGAGTTTGACGGGGAGGTGCGCGAAGGATGATTGAGATGCTGAAAACATTGTGCGCACTGCCCGGACCGTCCGGCTGGGAGGATGCGGTACGCGACCATATTCGCCGTGAGGCGCAGCCGGTTGCCGATGAAATCCGTGAGGACAGCATGGGAAACCTGATGATATTCCGGCGCGGACGGATGACCTGTGCGCATACCATTATGCTGTCGGCACACATGGATGAGGTTGGTGTGATTTGTCGCGGCTATACCGATGACGGCTGTATTAAGTTCGGCTTTGTCGGAGGTATTGATCCGCGTGTGGTAATCGGTCGGCGGATTTTATTCGGCGATGTGCGTGGCGTGGTGGGCATCAAGGCGGTGCATCTGACGACGCACTCGGAGCGCGCGACGATGCCCAAGACCAGAAGCCTGTACATAGACATCGGCTGTACCGACAAAAAAACAGCGCAGAAAAAAGTGCCGCTCGGCACGTATGGCGTGTTTGATTCGCCGTGTGTGGAGTTCGGTGACGGTTTGCTCAAGGCGAAGGCGATTGACGACCGCATCGGCTGCGCGGTCATGCTGACGATTTTGAAGGAACAGCCTGCGGTGGACACGTGGTTTGTGTTTTCCACACAGGAAGAGGTCGGTTTGCGCGGTGCACGGTGTGCGGCGTATGAGCTGAAGCCGGACATTGCGCTGGTGCTGGAGGGCACGACGGCGGCGGATCTGGCGGAGGTCGAGGAGCACCGCCAGGTGTGTGGTCTGCGCAAGGGACCGGTCATTGCATTTATGGATCGGACGACGATTTATCACGAAAGCCTTTGTGCGGCGCTGCGAACCTGCGCGGAGCAGCTGGGTATGCCGTGGCAAACCAAGCATCGGATTGCAGGCGGCACGGATGCCGGACGTATTCACCTGACGCGCGAGGGCGTGCGGGTCGGCATTATTTCCGCGCCGGTGCGGTATATTCATTCGCCGTCATCGGTGGCAGCGGCAGAGGATTTGAACAACATGCTGGCGTTGACACGCCGGTTTTTGGAGTATATAGGAGAGCAGCATGAAATTTGATGTAGTAGAGCAATTCCGTGCGGCGTCTGCCGCCTTTGGTCCATCCGGACGGGAGAGCGGCGTGCTCGCGTGTCTGGATGACATGATTGCGCGGTTCGTTCCGGATGCTTCTCAGTGGGAGCGTACGGTGGATCGCATGAACAACCTGTGCTATCGTCGGCAGGGCAGGGGAAAACGAATCCTGCTGGATGCCCATATGGACTCCGTTGGTATTGTCGTGACGCACATTGACGACAAGGGCTTTGCCCGATTCGCGTGTGTTGGCGGGCTGATGGTCGAGGATCTGCTCAACCGTGCGGTACGCTTTGCCAACGGCACGCGCGGCGTGATTTCCTTTGAGGAAAAGACGCCGGCAAAGGAACGCGGCATGGAGCAGTTGTTTGTGGACATCGGCGCATCCAGCCGAGAAGAGGCGGCGCAGTACATTGCAGTGGGCGATTTTGCCGTGTACTGCGGGGAAATTTTCTCGCAGGGCAATATCATCGGCGGTCCGTATCTGGATAACCGCATTGGCTGCCTGACGCTGATTGCCGCGATGAGCCAGATGGAGCGGACAAGCTGCGATGTGACCGTGGCGTTTACCGCACAGGAGGAAGTGGGACTGCGCGGCGCACAGACTGCGGCGTTTGCGGTGCAGCCCGATATAGCCATTGTGGTGGATGTGACGGATACCGGCGACCTGCCGGGGTGCAAGCATCCGATGGCAGTCAAGCTGGGAGCAGGTCCGGCAGTCAAGGTGATGGATCGCTCCGTTATCTGTGATAATATGGTGCGCGATGCCCTGTATCGCACGGCGAAACGGCTGGACATCGCCGTGCAGCACGAAATTATGGAGTTTGGCGGGACAGACACCGGCGTCATCCAACGCTCCCGTGAGGGCGTGCGGGTCGGCGCGGTCAGCATCCCGTGCCGATATGTTCACTCGGCACAGGAGATGGCGGCGATTTCCGATATTGAGCAGGCGGCGCAGCTGATTGCGGCAGTGGTTTCAGAAGAACTTGATAAAATTTAGAATGACTCTTTTTTTTGCGGAATGGGTATGCTATAATCAGCACAGTATTACTGCGTAATAGTTGATTCGTATTCTTAATGAGTAGGAGGATTTCTTTTATGAGTGAAGTAACAATTTCGGAATCGGTACGCTATGTTGGCGTCGATGACAAGACGATTGACCTGTTTGAGAGTCAGTATGTCGTTCCAAACGGCGTTTCGTATAATTCCTATGTCATTTTGGATGACAAAATCACCGTTATGGACACGGTAGATGCCCGCGCGACAGAGCCGTGGCTGGCAAATCTGATAGCGGTTCTTGGTGACAAAAAGCCGACCTATCTGGTCATTTCGCATTTGGAGCCGGATCATGCTTCCAACATTCAAAAGCTGGCGGAGATGTATCCGGAGATGCAACTGGTGGTCAACGCCAAGATTCTGAACATGCTGCCGCAGTTCTTTGAGATTGACAATCTGTCGGCACGTGCGGTTGTTGTCAAGGAGGGTGAGGAGCTGAACCTTGGCGCACATACCCTGCAATTCTTTATGGCGCCGATGGTACACTGGCCGGAGGTTATGGTGACATACGAACAGAGTGAGAAGATTCTGTTCTCGGCGGACGGCTTTGGCAAGTTCGGCGCACTGGATGCGGACGAGGATTGGAGCTGTGAGGCGCGCCGTTACTTTATCAATATCGTCGGCAAATATGGCGCGCAGGTACAGGCGCTGCTGAAGAAGGCGGCGACGCTGGATATTCAGACGATCTGTCCGCTGCATGGTCCGATTCTCAAGGAGGATCTCGGCTTTTACATTGGCAAATATCTGACGTGGAGCAGCTACGAGCCGGAGGATGATGGCGTTGTCGTTGCGTATGCATCCATTCATGGCAATACGGGTAAAGCAGCCAGAAAGATGGCGGAAATTCTGGAGCAGAAGGGCGCGAAGAAGGTCGTTGTGTACGATCTGAGTCGCGCAGATATGGCAGAGGTTATTGAGGATCTGTACCGCTATGACAAGGCGGTTCTCGCCAGCGTGACCTACGATGGCGGCCTGTTTCCGGTAATGCAGGATCTACTGTATCATCTGAAGCTGAAGAATTTCCAGAAGCGCAAGATTGGTCTGATACAGAACGGCTCATGGGCACCGATGGCGGGCAAGCTGATGACGGCGGAGCTGGAATCAATGAAGAATCTGACGCTGGTCGAGCCGGTCGTTACGATGAGGTCCACAATGAAGCCGGAGACGGTGGAGGCGATGGGTGAGCTGGCAGACGCGCTGCTGGCAGACTAAAGCATAGAAGAACATCAAAAAATGCGTCGCAGAGGAGCTGCGGCGCATTTTTTCACAAAAATCCAGGTCTGCGTTTGCGCTGACCGCCAGCGGATACCTGAGAGGGAATCGCTTTCTGAAAAAATTCCGAACCGGAAGGCGCACAGCGGCACGTTCCGGTTCGGAAATATACTTTATTTGCAGGAACGATGCGGCAAAGCGATTCGCTTACCGCCTTGCTTTACGATTCCCGTTATGTTCGTTTCCTTTCTTAGCTCAGATAGCCCTTCAGCTCATCCAGACGATCCTGTGCGCTGTCCTTGTCCACAACGCCCGAACCGGAGTCGATGAAGGAATCCAGCTCCTCGCCGTTGAGACAATCGACGGCTGCCTGTACAGCCTTATAGCCCATGCCATATGCGTCCTGAATAACCGACATCGTTTCTTCGCCGTTCAGAATAGCCTCGCATGCCGCACGGTCGCCGTTGAAGCCCAAGAAGATGGTGTTCTTGTATGCTGCGTTGTCCTTTGCTGCACGAGCGGCTGCCATAACCATATCATCGTTGTTGGCGCAGATAATCGCAACGCCTTCCGGATGGTTCTGCATGATTGCTTCCATGCAGTTGACTGCCTTGTCTGCTACGGCATCTGCGTACTGGGTTTCCTTCTCTAAGAAGGTACCGCCTGCTTCGGTGACACCCTTCTTGTAGCCTTCGTATCGTGCGGTGTTGGTTGCATCACCCTGTACGCCGCAGATCTCAATTGCCTCAATGGTATCCCAGCCAGCATTCTTGGCTGCTTCCACCGCTGCCTTGCCGCCGAGCGCAGCAGCCTCTTCGTTGCCGGTGCCGATGAACGACTTGATTTCCGGTGCATCAATCTTGGTATCCAGCGCAAGCACCGGAATGTCTGTGCCGGAGATCAGCGTTGCCGCCTGATCGCTTTGCAGCGGCGCGATAATCAGCGCGTCATACGAACCGGAACTGAGATCCGTTTCAATCATGTTCTGCTGCTCGTCATACGATGTCTCAGACGGAGGGCCCTTGACCTCAACCGTAACGCCAAGCTCCTTTGCCGCATCGTCACAGCCAGCCTCGACATACTGCCAATACTCTGCCGACAGCGTTTTTAAAATAACGCTGATCTTGTAATTTCCATCAGCCGCGTTGCCGGAACCGTCTGCATTGCCGGATTTGCCGCATCCGGCGATACAACCAACCGTCATTGCACCTGCCAGTGCCATTGCTAACATTCTTCTCTTCTTCATAACGTGTTTCCTCCTTAAAAATTTCTTTTTATGTAACGCTTTCTTGTCTCGGCAGCAGACAAGAAAATTGTCACCGTCCATTTCCGCTCTGAAGGAGCTTCAAAGCGCGCTTTGGGGGAGAAATCGCTTTTGCTGTGCCGGAAAATCCGTCCGGCGGCGTCCGTACGCACTCCGGTCACAGGCGACTCCGAACGGAGTCGCCCACCGCCTTGTTTCCGAAGAGCGGTAAGACCGAACTGCATATTTGAATTTGAAAGAGAAACAACCATGTTGGGAGTCGGCGAGTGCGGATTTCTCCACCTCGTCCGGCTTCCAACAAGGAGTGGATGACAAATTTTCTTGCCGATCTCGTTTAGCCACCAACGCCCAGCGGGGAGAAGATAACATAAACGGCGATCAGAATCGCAAAGGTTACGACAACAACCGGAATACGCAGCTTCCACGGTGTCATATCGACGACCTCAAGATTCGGCAGCTCATACGGTGTCGGTCGCGGCTTGATCTTGGAGCACACCCACATCAGGAGCAGATCCAAGCAGAATACCGCTACCTCGAAGTACAGGAAATGCAGCGGAACGGTATTCATCAGGATACCATATGCGACAATATGTACAACGATCGTGAGCTTTGGTGCGAAGTTTGGAATGTTCTTGTTGAGCATACCCATCATCGCAATGGCAAGCACCGGTACACCGTAGTAGCCCCACATCTGGTTGAGGAAGGTGCTGATGCCAGCCGGAAGATAAATCAGGAACGGTGCAATCACGATGGATGCCAGGCACAGAACGATGCCAAAACGCTTTGCAATGACAATTTCCTGCTGCGCGGTGCGTTCCTTTTTCGAGATAACCGGAAGAATATCCAGTGTGAACAGCGTCATAGAGCTGTTGAGTACCGAGTTGAACGACGACAGAATTGCACCGAACATAACGGCGGCAAAGAAGCCAAGTACCGGCGTCGGCATAATGTCGTGAATCAGTGTCGGGTACGCCATGTCAAAGTCAGTCAGCACACCGCCGTCACGGATGTACTGTACGATACCCGGCATAACAAGGAACACGGGGCAGAATACGCAGACCAGACCGGTCAGAAGTGCGCCCTTCTGTGCTTCCTTCAGGTTCTTTGCGCCGAGTACGCGCTGCATGATGGACTGGTTTGTGCACCAGTAGGAAATGTGGTTGATGCTGCATCCAAGGATGATCATCGGCCACGGAATCTCCGGCGCCTGTGCATTCCACGGCTTAATCGCGTTGAGGTGAGCCGGAGGTGCATCGGTCAGCATTCGCTGTACACCGGTGAAGAAGTTGCCCTCACCGAGCACGAGAAACGCCAGAAACGGAACGATAACAACTGCGCCAATGATGAAGATAACACCGTTGAGCGAGTCGGATACGGCGACGGCTTTCAGACCGCCGAAGATAGCATAGATACCGCCGATGACGCCGAGTGCAACGCACATGATCGTCGTGGCGAGAAAACGATTGCCGCCGAGCAGTTCGGTGACACCAAAGATGCGTTCCATTGCTACCGAGCCTGCATACAGGACGAGCGGCAGCATGGTGACAATATACGCAACCAGAAAAATGAAGGATACCAGAACGCGGGTTGCGCGGTCGTAGCGGTTCTCCAAAAACTCCGGAATTGTTGCAATACCAAGCTTAAAATAGCGCGGGACGAAAAACAGTGCCATCAGCGTCAGCGCAACCGGGCACATGGTTTCCCAGCCCATGGCAGTGATGCCGACCGAATAGCCTTGTCCGTTTCGTCCTACCAGCTGCTCTGCTGACAGGTTTGTCATCATCAGCGAACCGAAAATGATAATGCCGGTCAGGCTTCGACCGCCGAGGAAGTAGCCTTCCTGCGACGTTTCATCCGTACCGCGCGTCTTGAGCCAGCTGATAAAGGCGACGAGCGCAGTAACACCTACAAAGGAAGCAAGTGTAAAAAACATGATTTCGTTGTCCTTTCCTCATCTATATACACAATAAGCTGTTTTCTCAGACGGTCTATTCCTATCCGTCGAGAGCTTATCCTGTTTTATCAAGTTCTCTTCTTTTTTTATTGCTTTCTTACTGGAAGCGTGTATCGGAAATATCAACAGAAATGACGCTTTTTGCCTTGCGTTGTCTCAGCGCCGCAAAGTCCTCGTCATTTGCATGGACTTCCGATCACGCCGAACCATTCTCTTTCGTATAGTGTACAACAGGTACTTTGCAATAACAAGTCCTATTTTACAACAGGTGCTTGTTTGCAACATCTCGCGTTATTATCGGCGGGATTTAAGCGAGAAAAGACCCGCAGCATCGCTGTTTCGTATGTAATTGCAACAGCAGCCGCGAGTCCTTTCTGATGAAAAATATGAGAGAATGAAGGTGTTCGGTTTAGTTGAAGCCTGCGTCGCGCAGATTCTCGCGTCCGATGGTAGCCTTCTCCAGCGGAACGTCGAACGACTTGACCGGGAACAGATCCTGCTCGACAACACACCAACCATCGTAGTTGTTCTCGACCAGTGCCTTGTAGAACTCAGCAAAGTCAATGCTGCCCTTGCCCGGCTCTACCATAATGTCTTCGGTAACTGCCTTGGCAAACGACCAGTGGTTCTTGTCCATCTCCGCCTTGACGTTCAGGTCACAGTCCTTGATGTGGATGTACGGGATACGATCAACATGCTTCTTGTAGAAGGAGATCGGCTCGCCGCCGCCATAGACATGGTGACCGGTGTCGAAGCAGAGATCAACGGTGGTGTCCGCGAGGAAACGCTCAATCTGCTCTTCGGTCTGAACGTGGCTGTCTACATGCGGATGGAACAGACCCTGGAAGCCGTGCTCGGCGCAGCGATCCGCACACTTCTGTACGTTTGCACAGTACTTTGCCCACTCTTCGTCGGAGAGATCCGGATTCATCTCCAGCTCACCCGTTGCCAGATTGGTGTACATCGGCGGCAGCAGTACAATGTACTTTGCGCTCGGGAAGCTCTTCAGCAGAGCGGCGATGTCGTCGATGTCCTTGAGCATCTGCTCTACATTTGCGTCGTCCAGATAATTGCCGCCCTCAGTTGCGCCAACCAGCGTCAGACCGCGTGCGTCCATTGCATTCTTGAGTACCTGCGGATTGTCGTTCGGCATGTAGCCCCACGGTCCGATCTCGCAGCCCTCATAGCCGGAAATTTTCATTTCGTCCAAGCAGCGCCACCACTGCGGCTGCTTCTCGTTGTTCGGATCACTTGCCGGGAACCATACGCCCCAAGAATCCGGTGCGATACCTACTTTAATCGACATTATAATTTCCTCCTGATAACATTCCATTCTTGTGCCTGTCTGCCGACGGTCGCCCTTATCCGTCGGCAGACAGTGGCATTCACATTATGAAGAAAACGAATTTACAAATTGATAACGTAAGAATTACTTAACGGCAACCCACTGCTTGGTCTTGGAAGACTCGATAACAGCGGCAACCGTGCGGTCGATCTTGTAACCGAACTCAAAGTCGGTGACGTACTTCGTGCCGTTGGTGATTGCGTCGAACAGAGCATGAACCTCAAGAATCTTCATGTCGTTGTACGCGATGGAGATGCCCGCTGCCGGCTGGAATGCCGAGTAGCCCTTCATCTTCGGGTTCAGCAGAACGGTGCGGAAGCCACGGTCACGCT
>CAVBHI010000244.1:0-13922 GCA_963595115.1 bacterium | reverse complement strand
ATGTTCAACTTGGAAGACAGGTTCAAAATCTTTTCCTTCAGGTTTGCGCCCTCGGTCGGAACCTCGATAGACGGGGTCGGCAGCGGGGATACATGTGCCTTGGTGTGCTTGGATGCACCGTTGGTGTTGAGGAAGTCACGGGATACATCGACGATGGTATTGCCGTTCCAAGTCATGCGCAGACGATTGGTATCGGTAACCGTTGCAACGACGGTTGCCTCAATGTTCTCCTCGTTTGCCATCTGGATGAACTTATCCACGTTCTCCTTGGCTACGACAACTGCCATGCGCTCCTGCGACTCAGAAATAGCCAATTCTGTGCCGTCCAGACCATCGTACTTCTTCGGTACAGCGTTCAGATTGATGTCCAGACCGTCTGCCAGCTCACCGATGGCAACAGACACACCGCCTGCACCAAAGTCATTGCAGCGGCGAATCATGCGGGTTGCTTCCGGATTGCGGAACAAACGCTGAATCTTGCGCTCCTCCGGCGGATTGCCCTTCTGTACCTCCGCGCCACAGGTTTCCAGCGACTCCGTGGTGTGGCTCTTAGAAGAACCGGTTGCGCCGCCGCAGCCGTCACGACCCGTGCGTCCGCCCAGCAGGATAATAATATCGCCTGGATCCGGTACTTCACGAATAACGTTTTCATACGGCGCTGCGCCGACAACCGCGCCGATCTCCATGCGCTTGGCAACATAACCCGGATGATAAATTTCATGTACCAATCCGGTCGCCAGACCGATCTGATTGCCGTAGGACGAATAGCCAGCCGCCGCGGTGGTACACAGCTTGCGCTGCGGCAGCTTGTGCTCCATCGTCTCGCTCAGCGGAACGGTCGGATCGCCCGCGCCGGTCACGCGCATTGCCTGATACACATAGGAGCGACCGGACAGCGGGTCACGAATCGCACCGCCCAGACAGGTCGCCGCACCGCCGAACGGCTCAATTTCCGTCGGGTGGTTATGCGTCTCGTTCTTGAACATCAGCAGCCACGGCTTCTTTTCGCCGTCAATGTTGGCATCCACGCGAATGGAGCAGGCGTTGATCTCCTCGCTCTCATCCAGCTCACCCAAAAAGCCGCGCTTTTTGAGCACCTTTGCGCCTGCCGTGCCGATGTCCATCAGCGTAACCGGACGCTTTGCCGCCTTCTCCGAACCATACACCTCGGTGCGTCCATACAGGTAGCGGTCAAACACCTTCGATACCATCGGATCTTCGATGTCCGCCTTGTCAATCTGCGTATTAAATGTGGTATGGCGACAGTGATCTGACCAGTAGGTGTCAATCATGCGAACCTCGGTGATGGTCGGGTCACGCTTTTCCTCACCGGCAAAGTACTGCTGCAGGAACTGCAAATCGTCCAGCTCCATCGCCAGACCCAACGAGGTCAGCAGCTCACTCAGCTGCGCGTCGTTCATCAAAACAAAGCCCTCTACCGTGTCAACCTCGGTCGGAATGGCATAATTTGCTTCCAGCGTTTCCGGCTTATCCGACGACGCTTCGCGGGAGTCCACCGGATTGATCAGATAACCGCGAATCTTATCCAGTTCTTCCTCCGTCAGCTTGCCGCCCAGCACATAGATATGTGCCGCTGCAACCTTCGGGCGCTCGCCCTGTGTCATCAGCTGGATACACTGGGCGCAGGAGTCGGAGCGCTGGTCATACTGACCCGGCAGCGGCTCCACAGCCAGAATGGTATAATCGCCCTCCGGCATGGGGAAGGTTTCATCATAGCAGACATCCACCATCGGCTCAGAGAACACAATGTTCTTTGCCTTGGTGTAAACGTCCGCATCAATTCCCTCTACATCGTAGCGGCAAAGTTCGCGGACGGATGTCAGCGCCGGGATTTCCAGCTGGCTGCTCATCGCGGCGCAGAGCGCACGGGACGCGCTGTCAAAGCCAGACTGTTTTTCCGTATAGCATCGTAATACTGCCATTTTGCACCTCGTATTTCGTTTCAATTTGGAATCAAAAAAGGAATAGATCCTCTATACACCGGGGCGTATCAGAAAAGTCGAAAATTTTGACTCGTTCTGCAAGTCAGGGCTGCATCTTCGTTGAAACCGCTTGCAGTCCACAAAGGATTGCCGCGCAATTTCGCCTCGATTCGCCTCTCCTTTCCAAACGATCCTTTCTTCTCTTTGTTTTCAGATAACGCCTAATATAAACAATGATACCGTTTTTACGGTAGGATTGCAATAACACCGGCGACGAAATTCGCATTTCTTTTATCTGCTTTCTTGTCCGATTCTTGTAGCTTGCACAAAATCCGTCATTATTTCGCATCAAAGCAGAAAATCGTCCCCCGCACGATGCTTACAATCCCTCGTCGCCGACCGACTCCGCTCCTTCAATTTCCGCGAACGCGCCGCCAATCAGATCCACCAGCGTTTGCGGATTCAGCTCCACCTGTGTGCCGATGCGTCCGCCGGAAACGATAATCGTCGGCAGTGTCTCCGCCGTCCGGCTCACCACCGTCGGAAACGCCTTTTTCATGCCGATCGGGCTGCACCCGCCGCGGATATAGCCGGTGATTTTATTGATCTCCTTGACATGAATCATCTCGACCGATTTCTCTCCGACTGCCTTTGCCGCCTTTTTCAAATCCAGACCGGCGGCAACCGGAATGACAAAAACATAGAACCCGCCGGATTTTCCGCGCGTCACCAGTGTTTTATACACGCGCTCCACCGGCTGCCCCATCTTATGCGCGACCGTAATACCGTCCACCTTATCTCCCGGCTCATAGGTATAGAATTGATATGCCACCTTTGCGCGGTCTAAAATACGCATTACATTGGTCTTGACTTCCTTTGCCATTGGTTTTCCCTCCTAGGTGTTCTCCTTGCTTGACTATCAGTATACACGGTGTGCGGGGAAGAATCCAGCGGAAGTTCCATAAAGCCCGCCGCCGTTTCTTTGCCGCAGCAGGAAAAACACGCAGCGGACGAATCCGCTGCGTGCCTTCAAAATCATATACAAGAAATGTCTCTTTGCTTTTGTCAGTGCTTGCACTGTGAGCAGTGGGAGCAATTGCCATCACAGCCGTCAATGCTCTTTCCCTGCCGTACATTGCGAACCATATTCCGAATGTTCCAAGCGACAAATGCGCCAATTGCAACCGAGAGAACAACCGTGACAACCATATAATCTCCTCCTTACTCTTCCCGAAAGAATCCGATCACCGTTCGAATCACCAGAATCATCAGAACAGCCAATACAGCCAAAATAATTACGTCCGTAGAACCAATCGTCAAATTCGTTGTCATAGTTCAAGCGTTTCCGCCATTCCACTCCTTTTTCTTATCAAAATGAAACCGGACGAAATTGTTCAAAGTCCGGAAGCTTAGACGCTCGCGCCAGCCAGCTCCTTCTTCTTCGCCTTCTTTGCCGGATCGGGACGAACCAGCAGGAAGATAATAATTGCCAGAACAATAATTGCTGCAATCGTGCCAACGCCAAAGGTCAGCTCGCCGCCGAACAGGAACAGACCGCCGATCTGATATACAATCAGGGAGATGCAGTAAGAGAATACGTTCTGGAATACCAGCGCGAATGCAACGCCCTTCTTCGACTTCATCTCACGCGCCAGCGTCGAGATTGCCGCCAGGCACGGGGAGTTCAGCAGGTTGAATACCAGGAAGGAGAACGCAGCGATAGACGTCGGGAAGAACGCGGAGAACGCCGCATGCATGTCGGTTGCATACTCTTCGATTTCGCCGACACCAGCCAGAACGCCCATGGTGGAAACGATGCCTTCCTTTGCCACGAAGCCGGACAGCGAGGAGGCAACTGCCTGCCATGTGCCGAAGCCGAGCGGTGCGAAGATCCAGGCGATTGCGCCGCCGATGTAAGACAGGAAGCAGTGGTCGGTCTCAACCATGCCGAACGTGCCGTCCTGAATGCCAAACGTACCGAGGAACCACATGACGGCACAGCAGGCGAACAGGATCGTACCGGCCTTCTTCAAGAACGCCCAAACGCGCTCCCATGTGTGCAGCAGAACCGTCTTTGCCTGCGGCATATGGTACTGCGGCAGCTCCATAACGAACGGAGCCGGTTCGCCGCCAAACATGGTGGTCTTTTTCAGAATGATACAGGAAATAATGATCGAAGCAATACCAATGAAGTACATGATCGGAGAAATCCACCATGCATTGGCAATGTAGCCTGCAATCAGTGCGATAACCGGCAGCTTCGCGCCGCACGGGATAAAGGTCGTAGTCATCATCGTCATGCGACGATCCTTCTCGTTTTCAATGGTACGAGTACCCATGATTGCCGGTACGCCGCAGCTCATGGAAATCATGAACGGGATAAAGGACTTACCGGACAGACCAAAGCGGCGGAAAATACGATCCATAATGAAGGCAACACGCGCCATGTAGCCTACGTCCTCCAGGAAGGACAGCAGCAGGAATACGATTGCCATCTGCGGCGCAAAGCCAATTGGTGCGCCGATACCGCCGATGATACCGTCAACAACCAGAGATACCAGCCACTCGGATGCACCGGCGCCTTCCAGCGCTGCCTGCACATTCGGCTGAATCCACTCGCCAAACAGGGTGTCGTTCGTAAAGTCGGTTACGATCGAGCCCAGCCAGGAGCCTGCGATAAAGTAAACCAGGAACATGATACCGGCGAAAATCGGCAGCGCCAAAATTCGGTTGGTAACGATGCGGTCGATCTTATCCGAGGTAGTCAGACCGGTTCTCTTTCTCTTGTAGCAGCGCTTGATGACGCCGCCGATGTACTCATAACGTCCGTTGGTGATAATGGACTCCGCGTCGTCGTCCATGTCCGTCTCAACGGCAGCGATTTCCGATTCGATCGACGCCTTGGTGTCTGCGCTGATGGAGAACTTGGAGAGAGCGTCCTCATCGCGCTCAAACGCCTTGACCGCAAACCAGCGGATATTTTCAGCCGGTACGCTTGTGCCCAGCAGCTGCTCGATGTTCGTCAGCGCCGCTTCGGTCTTCTTGTCAAATTCGTGGCTCGGCTTGATTGCCTGCTTTGTCTTTGCGGTCTCAACGGCAACGCTGATCAGCTTATCCAGACCTTCGTTGCGCAGGGCAGAGATCTCGACCACCGGACAGCCCAGCTCATCCGACAGCTTCTTCGTGTCAATCTGATCCCCGTTCTTACGAACGATGTCCATCATGTTCAGCGCAACGATAACCGGCAGACCCATCTCGGTGATCTGGGTGGTCAGGTACAGGTTACGCTCAATGTTGGACGCATCAATCAGGTTGACGATTGCATCCGGATGCTCGGTGATGATGTAATTACGGGTTACAACTTCCTCCAGCGTGTACGGAGACAGCGAGTAGATGCCCGGCAGGTCTGTGACGATGACGTCCTTATGACCCTTCAGGTGTCCCTCCTTCTTCTCCACCGTTACGCCCGGCCAGTTACCAACGTACTGGTTGGCACCAGTCAGCGCATTGAACAAGGTTGTCTTGCCGCAATTCGGGTTGCCGGCAAGCGCAAGCTTCATTTGTGCCATGTTCGCTCCTCTTTCTTACATAGTTGTGCAATAATTGTTGGTTTTCGCTAACTCGAAACCCCAGCTACGACCGGATATGATCCGACCTCACTGAACCTCAATCAAATCCGCCTCGTTGCGGCGAATCGAAAGCTCATAGCCGCGTACGGTAACTTCAATCGGGTCACCCAGCGGAGCTACCTTGCGGATGTAGACCTCAGCGCCCTTTGTGATGCCCATATCCATGATGCGGCGGCGCAGCGCACCCGTACCCGCAATCTTGGAAACGGTAACGGTCTCACCAACCTTGCACTCTCGCAGATTCTTCATTCTATTACTCCTCTCTGCGTTTCGGCGCCTCCGCGCCGAAACACGTTTTACTTCTATCGCTGTTCAGCCCGCGAGCGGTTCAGCGCACCATGATGCGCGATGCCATTGCGCGGCTGACGGCAACTCTTGTACCCTTTACGGCGACGATGAGGTTGCCGCCCACTTCGGAGACGACCCGAACCTCGGCATCATCAACAAATCCGAGGTTTGCCAAAAAGCGGCGGACATCGTCCTTGCCGCGAATCGAGCAAACCTGCTTGGTCTCCTCGCGTCCCATCATCGTCAACGGCATTGCTCCTGCCATGGATACCGGTGCTTCTGCATTTTTCTTCATTCCAGCTGTCTCAGCTCCTACCATGAGAACCCCTCCTATATTAGCGGTCACAAACGACCATCGCAGAAAAAAGCGGTCGGGAAAGCTGGACTGCTTCCGTTCCGCGTCCATTAGCACTAACTAATTATCTTTAGATTCAGTATATCTTCTTTTTTCTGCGCTGTCAATCCATTTTGTCATACAAATCTGTCAATCTTTTTCCAAAACCCTGCCGATTTCTCATACACTTTGTCAATCCTTTCCTGTTTTGCTTTTGTGTTGTGCATCTTTTTATGCAAACGTGTCCCCGCATCCGTTTGAGAGCGCGAAAAAATTAGTTGCCGCATCGCGCGAAAGCCGTCTTTTCCCTCCGATGAATCCATACCTTCTGCGAAACGACAGCGGGCGCTTTCCTTCCGATAGTTTGTCGCGGCAAGTTTGCTTTCTGTAAAAGCAATGGCGAAATTCCTCAATCCATTATTCCCCTGACCGCGAAAAAAACGAGCTTCCCGCCGAAGCGGAACGCTCGTTTTTCATCGCAATGCTCTTTTACAGGGTGACACACTCCACGCCGTCCAGCGCACGCTGCATCAGACCGTCAATGTCCAGCACGGCTTCCGCCTGCTCGACCTTGTACCGCTTCGGGCGGGTCAGCGGATGCTTCGGCGTGAACACCGTACAGCAATCCTCATACGGCAAAATAGAAGTCTCAAATGTGCCGATTTTGCGTGAAATCTGCACAATTTCCTCCTTATCCATGCCGATAACCGGACGGAATACCGGAATGGAGCACACCGCGCCCGTGGTATTCATCGCTTCCATTGTCTGAGACGCAACCTGCCCCAAGCTCTCGCCGGTAATCAGCGCTCCGGCATCCTGCTCCAGCGCAATTTTTTCCGCCAGACGCATCATAAATCGGCGCATAATCAGCGTAAACATCTCCTCCGGACAATTGTCGCGAATCGCCTCCTGAATCTCGGTAAACGGTACGACAAAGACATCCATACGACCGCTGTAATGGGTGACGGTCTCCGCCAGCTGCATCACCTTTTCCTTTGCACGCTCGGACGTATACGGATAGCTGAAGAAATGTACCGCGCACAGCTCCAACCCGCGCTTTGCCATCATATAGCCCGCAACCGGCGAATCAATGCCGCCGGACAGCAGCAGCGCCGCCTTTCCGTTTGTGCCAACCGGCATCCCGCCCGGACCGGGCATTTTTCCGGCGTGGACATACGCAAATTTGTCGCGCACCTCAACGTTGACACGCAGATCCGGATGATGCATGTCCGGAATCAGGTGCTCGTATTTGTCATCCAGATCGCCGCCGATTTTCTGGCAGATCTGAATGGAATTGTACGGGAATTTTTTGTCCGAGCGCTTGGCTTCCACCTTAAAGCGTTCCGCGCTCTCCAGTTCGTCGGCGAGATAGGTGTTGACGGTATCCCAGATGGCGTCCATATCCTTTTCACACACTGCCGCGCGGCAGATGGCGGCAACGCCGAATACGTTGTGAACCGCCTCTACCACCTCGTCCATATCCACGCCCTCCGCCGGCTCGACATAGATGGTGGACTGCATGACATACACATTGCACTTGCCGACCTTACTCAGGCGGCGGCGCAGATTGGCAATCAGACGGCTTTCAAACCGACGGCGGTTAAGCCCCTTGAGAACGACCTCGCCGAGCTTTAATAACAATACTTCCTGCATGGTTGATTCCTTTCTTTATTCCTGCTGTGGATAATTTCTTCGCTGGTCATACTGCTTCCACGCGCGGTAAACTGACAGCACAACAAGGACATAAAAGACCAGAGTTGGTATCATACAGACCGACGCGACCATAGAAATCAGTGTGATAAGGCTGGTAGAGGACGCTGCCAAAAGCAAAATAGACAGCAGATAGGTCAGACATTGAAACAGGACACTGAACCTCCACCGGCGGCGCAGCACAACGCCGCCCAGATCGCCCCAGCGCGTCTGAAGCTGCAAAATACCCCGAACAATCAGACCGCTGATCCATACGGAAAAGAGCAAATTTCCCAGTGTCAATAAATTGGTGAGCAGCTTCTGTGCCAGAGTAATACCGAGCACATCCAGTATCCATGAGATAAGGGAATACACCGCGCTGATGGCAGCAGGAATCGGCACACGGGAAAAGGCACTGGCTTGCGATGCCAGCTCACGGCTGCCGAGCAGAAGCAGCACGTACCCGATGCAATCCGGCAAAAGGTTTAACAGCATCCTGCCGTCCTGAATGTTCAGGTTAAACAGCAGAAACAGGAAACCAAAAAAAATCTTCTTCATGGCGCGCTCTCCATGGTTATCGCCGCAAGCGCCGTGCGCCTTCCTCGGCGGCATCCAGCAGGGCGTCAATGTCATCCGCCGTGTTGGAGGGAGAAAAGCTGATGCGCAGTGCGCTCTGAATGCGCTCGTGCGGGAGATTCATCGCCGCCAAAACATGGCTGGCGCGTCCCTTACTGCACGCCGAGCCGGAGGAAACATAGACCTCATGACTTTCCAGAATTCGCAGCAGCACTTCACTTTTGCAGCCGGGGAATGAGAGATTGCGGACGTGCGGCACATCCGGCGCACCATTCACAACCGCCCACGGGAAGCGAGCGGCAAGCTGCTGCTCCAGATATTCTGCCAACTGACGAACATGCGCATAATTTTCCTCCAGCTTTTCCTCCCGCTGCGCACAAGCTGTACCGAACGCCACAATATTCGGCAGCGCTTCCGTGCCGGAGCGCATCCCACGCTCCTGCCCGCCGCCGACAATCAGCGGCGCGATGTGAACGCCGCGGCGGATATACAGCGCACCAATTCCCTTCGGCGCGCCGATTTTATGTCCGCTGACGCTGACCAGATCGGCATTCCACGCGGACGGCTTAACCGGCAGACGCCCCAAGCCCTGCACCGCGTCCACATGGAACAGCGCCTCCGGACAGCGCTTCTTGAGCAGCTTGCCAAACTCCTTGAGCGGCAGAACCGTGCCGACCTCATTGTTCACCTGCATACAGGTCAGCAAAACCGTGTCCGGTCGAATCGCCTCGCGCAGCGCTGTCGTTGTGACATGTCCGCTGGCATCCGGTGTGAGATAGCTGACCGAAAAGCCCTCCTGCTCCAGCCGCTTGCAGGCGTTGAGCGTAGCGGCGTGTTCCATGGCGGTCGTAATAATATGCTTTCCACGACCGCGGCGGTGTGCCGCGCCCCAAATTGCCGTATTGCTTGCTTCCGTGCCGCAGGAGGTGAAGGTAATCTCCGATGGCGCGGCGTTGAGCAGGGACGCCACCTGCGCGCGGGCGTCCTCCAAAAGATCGGCTGCCTCTATGCCCATGCGGTGAACGCTGGATGGGTTGCCAAACTGCTGCGTCATGACGCGGCAGGCGGCTTGCGCTGCTTCCGGCAGCACAAAGGTAGTCGCCGAATGATCCAAATAATGCATACGTGTCTCCTGAAAATCCGAATAGTCTGATACCGTTTATCTTACCACACCCGCCTTCGCTTGACAAGCATTCGGCACAGTGCAATTCGCACAGAAATGTACCGGAAAATGCGAGTTGCATCGGAAAATCCTGCTTTTTATGCAGGAAAAATCCGCAGACAACACGGTCTGCGGATTGTGCGCAGGGAATTTCCGGTTATTCCCCCATGACCTGAAAGACAATTTCCCGATGGCGGTCACGCGTATCGCATTCCACCAGCGTCAGGTTCTGCCACGGACCGACGGTAATGCGTCCGTCAACGATGGGAACCGTGATAAACGGCGACAGCAGTGCCGATTTAATATGGCTGGAGCCGTTGTCATCGTGCCACGTGTTGTGGTGCTCATACGGAATGACGCGCCCCTTGCTGTCCAAATAGGGGGAAAAGACATCCAGCGCTGCCTTCAGGTCGTGGTTGACCATGCCCGGCTCGAATTCCAGTGTGGTCAATGCGGCGACGCCGCCGGTCGTAAAGCCGGTAATCATACCGTTCCGAATGCCGGACTCCGTAACCGCCTGTTGAAAATCTCCGGTGACATCAATCATACCCATATGCGCACGGGTATAATACTCTTTGGTCTTGGAGTAAACTGCCATAGTGGGTTCATCCTCTCTCTCTGATTGATTTCTCATGCTTATGATCCAGAATAATTGTAGCATAGTTCGGAAATTTGCGCAATATTTGCGCAACGGCAGACATGTGCCCGCCGACAGTCAACACAGCCGACACGGCAAAAGGTCTGCTGCACGTTGTGTTTTGCAGCAGACCTCTTTGTTATCGGATATAAATCAAATCATCCTCCGGCTTTTCTGCCGGAATCAACGATTTCACATGCAGCACAGGGCCGTCTCCCTGATACTCCGGGAAGTACTCATTGCGTACTTCTGCGGTAATGATATACCAATCGCGGTCAACGAGATTGACAACGGCAGAGCCGCGGGCAATCATCGCCGAGAACGA
This sequence comes from bacterium, assembly GCA_963595115.1. Lineage (GTDB taxonomy): Bacteria > Bacillota > Clostridia > Oscillospirales > Butyricicoccaceae > Butyricicoccus_A. The sequence goes on along the minus strand of CAVBHI010000244.1, from coordinate 3,339 downwards.
GATATCCTCCTCACAGCACAGCATCATAAAGCGTCCGGCGGCAAAGCAATTTTTCTGCATCCCATCCGGTCGATAGACCTGGCACAGGAAGCGAACGGTATGTCCGTCATATTTCGCGGTGTTTTCCATCGCGTCAAAATACCATCGTCCGTAAATGTCATCGGTAATCTCCAGAATCGGCGCGTTCATATCGAGCACAACGCTGAGATCCTCCTCGTACATCTCACTTTTGCCGTCAGCAAAGTCGAGGAAGATGTCCGCACGGCGGTTAATCATGCGCACCCGACGCTCCTGAATCCGCTTGCCGGTCTGCGCATCGGCACGATTAAAGACAATCATGTCCGTCTGCTGGAGCATTTCGTACATATATGCGCCCATATTCACAAAGTAGCTGTCAAATGTAGTCGCGTCCACCGTCGTAACCGTCTGGTAAAACATCCAGTTGTCTGGAAACGCGTCCGACGGAATGTCCGACAGCTTCCACATACCGTTCCACTCAATGATAACGCGCTCTGGGTTGTATTTTTTGCTACACTGTTCCAGCAGATCATGGTTAAAATCCTCCGGATTTTCCACCGGAATGACCTTCGTGCTGCACCGTGCCAGCATCTTCGGGTCATATTCTTCCTCGCCCTCTTCGCACAGGAACAGGAGCGTGCGTTCGCCCTCATAAAAATTCGGATCGGCTAAAATCGAACGAATAAAGGAGGTTTTGCCACTCTCCAAAAAGCCGGTAAATAGATATACAGGAATTTCCATAGACATACTCCTTTATGCAAACAGCGCCGACAGCGCCTCTTCCTTCAGCTCCGCGCCGATAACGCACAGCCGTCCGGTATAATCTGCCGAACCACGGCGCAGCGAAATCTCACCCGGAACCAAATCAAAATGCAGCCACTCGCCGCCATCCTCCGCCGGTACAATGCCCTTGGCACGCAGAACCGTACCGTACAGCTCTGTGTCACCCAGCTGCTCCAGACGCTCGCGCAGATCGTCTTCGGTATAACGATGGGTGGTTTCCTCACCCCAGTTGGAGAATACCTCATCGGCATGATGATGACCCTCGTGGTCATGATGATGATGACCGCAGGAGCAGACACCATTTTCATCATAATGATGGTGATGCTCATGGTCATGGTCGTGCTCATGATGATGATGCTCGTGGTCATGACCGCAGCAGCAGCCGTCCTCGTGATGGTGGTGTTCCTCATGGTCGTGATGATGCTCATGCTCGTCCTCATGGTGATGACCGCAGGAGCAAACGCCGTTCTCGTCATGATGATGGTGGTGATGATGCTCTTCGTGCTCATACAGCTCTGCGGCGTCCAGCAGCGCCTGATGTCCGTCGGCGTTCATTACGTCATAAATCTGCTCGCCTGTCAGCTCATCCCACGGTGTGGTGATGATGCGGGTATCCGCACCGGCGTGCTCCTTGACAATTGCCAACGCGTCCGCCAGACGCTTGTCATTGAGCTTCTGCGTACGGCTGAGTACAATCGTGCCCGCGCTCTCCAGCTGGTTGTTATAGAATTCACCAAAATTCTTGCTGTACATCTTGCACTTGGAGGCATCCGCAACGGTGGTCATGCAGCCCATCTCGACCTCGCCCTCCTTGAGCACCGGAGCGACGGCAGCAGCGACGTCGGACAGCTTGCCGACGCCGGACGGCTCAATGATAATGACCTCCGGCGCGAACTTCGTCAGAACATCGTTCAGCGCCTTGGCAAAGTCACCGACCAGCGTGCAGCAGATACAGCCGGAGTTCATCTCGGTGATTTCAATACCGGCGTCCTTCAGGAAGCTGCCGTCGATACCGATTTCACCGAATTCGTTTTCAATCAGCACGACCTTTTTGCCCTTCAGCGGACCCTCCAGCAGCTTGCGGATCAGCGTGGTCTTGCCAGCGCCGAGGAATCCGGATACAATATCAATTTTTGTCATAGCTTGTTACCTCAACTTTACTCCAATTATCATTGGGTTGGATTATCATACAGAGTTATCGTACACCACTCAGTGGCAGAAATCAAGAACTGATGTGGCTCAAAATGGGCAAAAAATTCCGATGGAATCGTTATGTTGCCGGAAAAGGGAAAAAACAGATGAAATAAGAGAAAAATACCAGCTTCCGGAACGGGACGCAATATATCAGAAAGCAATTCCAGATATTAATTATATACAAAAATATGACGTAGAATTTGTATACTATTTTTAAGCAGGATATATTGACATGTACAGAAAAACAGGGTTTAATATAGACATAGAATGTGCACCTCAAATAATAAAAGCGCAAACAATCAGAAAAGTCTACTAAGAGGGGGGATTCCTTTGAACAAAAAGCCATCTATGCGAAAACTGTGGTGGGAGCAAGTACTTCTGTGGATTGCTATGGTGATATGCTGTCAAGAGATTTATTGGAATATTTTGCAGGGGACGGGTGTAATACAGAAACCATCTTCCCTCTTTGGAGGCAGAGCTTGGGCAATTTCGATTGTATTGGAAGTTATATTTTTTGCAATCGTTTTGTGGCATATGACCCATCGCACCATAGAGTATGACAATGACCTTTACGAGAAGCGATATCAGCCGCCAAAGGCGCAGATTGTTCGAGAATCCATTGGTTATATTAGTGCGATTCTTTTGATTGCACTGGGTGTTACTGCGATATTTGAAGCGGCAGGATTCATCCAAATTCTCCGTCCAACAAGGTATGCGGTCATCCGCGCGGTGTGCCTGCTCGGCGCAGGAATCGTACTGAATGTTACCGCATTTCAACGGCGTAAACAAAAAATTCTATCCGAAACGCGAAAAGAGGAATCGTGTTCGTAAGACGGAAAAGAGACCGCATCGACGGTCTCTTTTCCTTTTATCTCACGGAATTACTCCATATTTACAACTTCTTCGTAATGTCCGCTGCGGTATTCCTTCAGACCGGAGCCTGCCGGAATCAGCTTGCCGATGATGACATTCTCCTTCAGACCGGTCAGCGGATCAATCTTGCCCTTGATCGCCGCATCCGTCAGGACACGCGTGGTCTCCTGGAACGATGCTGCCGACAGGAAGGAATCGGTTGCCAGCGCGGCCTTCGTAATGCCCATCAGTGTCGGAGCGCACTCCGGCAGCTGGAGGTCGGTTTCGCCGGCGTCAATGCGCGCCTGAACGGCATTGTACGCGTCCTCGAACTCGAAGCGGTCGATAACCGAACCCGGCAGCAGCTGTTCTGCGTCACCGGATTCCTCTACGCGAACCTTACGCATCATCTGCCGAACAATGACCTCAACGTGCTTGTCGTTCAGATCAACGCCCTGCTGACGGTAAACCTTCTGAACTTCCTTAATCAGG
>CAVBHI010000243.1:0-4127 GCA_963595115.1 bacterium | reverse complement strand
GAGAATCATCGGAATCAGCGTGGCAACAAACGGGATGTTATCGAGAAACGCCGAGAAAATCGCCGACAGCCACAGCAAGAGCAGCATCGTGACGAATACATCGCCATGGGTAACGTCCATCAGCGCCTGCGCCAGCTTACCGATAATACCAGTCTCCTGCAAGCCGCCGACAACAATAAACAGGCCGATGAAGAACACAATCGTCGCCCACTCCACGTTGGCAATGATGTCCTCTGCGTCCTGCTTTCCAATCAGCAGCATAACCGCCGCCGCCGTCAACGCAACAACGCAGGACTCAATTCCCAATGTGCTATGCATAACAAAGCCAATAACGACGAACACAATGAGGACAATGCTCTTCATCATCAGCGGGCGATCCTTGATTGTTTTCGCCTCTTCCAGTTCCATAATCAGCTTGGTCTTTTCCGCATCCGCAACCAGTTGTTTTCCATACAGAAAGCGGAAGCAGAAAATCATGACTACCAGAATAACAACCGAAGCAATGCCCGTGTTCAGAATAAAGTCAACAAACGAAAGACCTGCCGCAGAACCAATCATGATGTTCGGAGGGTCACCGATCAGGGTTGCCGTACCACCGATGTTGGACGCCATAATCTGCGTCATCAGGAACGGAATCGGATTAATCTTCAGAATCTGCGTAATCGCAATCGTCATCGGACCGATCAGCAACACCGTAGTAACGTTATCCAAGAACGCGGAGAGAACAGCCGTGATAATAACAAACTGTACCATGATACGCCAAGGATTGCCCTTTGCAATTTTAGCAGACTTAATTGCAATGTATTCAAAAATACCCGAATTTTTTACAACCGCGACGAATAGCATCATACCAATCAACACGCCAATGGTGTTAAAGTCAATATAGCTGACTGCCGAATCGACGTTCAGAATGCCAAACAGGAGCAGTAGAACTGCACCGGCGGTTGCTGCAACTGCGCGATGTACCTTTTCTGTCATGATAGCAACAATGACTACCAGGAAGATTACAAGGGCAGCGATTTGTGGTGTGGTCACAATAAACCCTCCTCTTTCAAGTTCCATTCCAAATTAGCAAAGGTGTGTGCATTCCGCCATATCAAACCGTTTGCACAAACCAACAGGGAGAATCCCCCGTACTTTTTGCTAAGACACATTATACGTCTCGAAACGCCAAAAATCAACCAAAATATCGACAAATTTCACAGGCAAATGTTTCGAGAATTGCCCATTTTGTCATATATCCTGCATTCATCCGTATGAATTTTAGCGGAATTGAAACATGTAACCGGAGCAGCTCATTGCGTCCCAAATTGTAAACCTCGAAATACACCTCCCTTGCGTTCTCGCCTTCGGATTCGCAATACAACCTTTCCATCAAATGTTGCTTTTATTATAGCATATAATACAGGAAATTGGTAGCGTAAATTCAAAACAATGGGCACATTGTCCAATTATGGTATAATTCATCCGTAAAATTCCGCTTTTATTTTTCTTCCGGCAAAAAAGAAATCTCCGACTGTCCCAGCGAAAACAGTCGGAGAATCGTTTTTTCCTTCCTTACAGTATACCGTCAGGACAACGCAGACAGAACAATGTCCTCCACCTTTTGCGGGAGCGCATTTTGTTCCTCTTTTGTCATACCCTGTGTGGAAATAGGAGGATGTATGGTAATATAAACCGTTCCCGAATGGATACGCATCCGTTCTTCAAACAGATGGTAAGAGCCATCAATCGTCACCGGAACAATCGGCGCACCGGAACGCGTTGCAATCTTAAACGCACCGCCCTTAAACTCCCGTGCCGAACCACCCTTGCTGCGTGTACCCTCCGGAAAAATTGTGATAGATCTGCCGTTTTTGACCATCCTTCCGCCTTCCATCAGCGCACGCACACTCGCCTTCACGTCCTTTCGGTCAAGGAAGATGCAGTTGAGCAGGTTCATCCACAGATTGACGCCCGGTACCTTTGTCAACTCAATCTTTGCCATCAGTGCACGCGGTGCACCGATATAGCCGAGCATAATCGGAATATCAAAATCGCTCTGATGATTGCTAATGTACACCGCAGGCTCATCCGGCAGGTTTTCTTGTCCCCGCACGACAACTTTGCCGCCGGCAACACGGATAATGCGAACTGCCCAGCGCTGCACCGTGCGGTCAATTTTATCCCGAACGGCACTCTCCTTTCCTTTTTTCATCTGGCTGCGGTAATACAGCCCAACCGGACAAACAACAACCAAATACAGTGCCAAATAAATCAGCCAAAAAATCGTATGAAGCATATTATTCCTTTCTTCCTTCCGCCGCCTGCCGAATCACCGCATAACTCACACACAGCTGCTCCAGCGAAACCGCGCAATTTGCAGGTGAGGTTGACGGCAGCATCACCGCCGGAACACCGCATTGCGGCAGGCAATATTTTTGATACAAACGGTATGCCTTCACGCCCGTGGTAAAAATCGTACGAATCGGTGCGCATGACAGAATTTTATTCATGTTGTTGGGTACAGGGTTTTGAATGGATGCATCCGATGCACCCCGAATATCACAGCTGGCGAGAACATCCCACAGCGCAATATGATGCTCTGTAAGAAATTGTTTCTGTGCAGCAATGTCACCGGTCAGCGGCGGCAGGTCGTATAGCGCCGGAAGAACACGCCAAAACCGATTTTGTCGGTGTGCGTAATAAAATCCTTCCTCTCTGGATTTCGGTGACGGCATCGTTCCCAACACCAACACGCGGGACTGCGCATCAAACCACGGTTCAAACGTGTGCGTTACATGACTCATGTTCGTTGATCCTCCATCTGCGTTTCGTCCAATGTCACCTTATGACGAATAACCGACTCCATCGCCAGCATATCCGCTTCATTGACCAACGTCACCAGAGTGTCTCCCGCGCACAGCGCAAGACTGCCGCGCGGAATCAGCTCTTCCCCGCCGCGTGTGACGGAAATCACCAGACAGCGCGATGGAAGTATCAAATCCTTCAGACAGCAGCCGTCCGCCTCACTGCCCTTTTCTACAATAAAGGTCAGCATCGTCTTTTCGCCACGGAACTGTTTTTCCACCGCACGCGCCTTATTTCCCGTATTTACAAGGAAGCGTTCGGTCAACGCCTCATAAACCGGCTTGCTGCCCAGCATATCCGCCACAACATACGCAATCAATGATGCCACTGCCAGCGAAAGCATATGGGTAAAAGAACCGGTCATCTCCGAAATCAGTACAATGCCTGTGACCGGCGCGCGGACAATCGCAGAAAACAACGCTGCCATCGCAATGATAATCATATTAAACAGGAATTTTTCCTCCAGCATACCGCAGCTTATCATCGCTACGCCAAAGCAGCTGCCTACATAGGAGCCGAGCACCAGCATCGGAAAAAAGTTTCCTCCCGGCGCACCGGAGCAGAAGCTAATCATGAAAAAAACAAACTTAACCAGCAGCAGACCGAGTAACGCGGTCAGTACCAGATTCCCCTCATACAGCCGCTCGACCATGACATGTCCGTCTCCCAGCACATCGCGCAGCGTGAAGCCCAGCGCACCGGCACACAAAAACGGAATGCAAAGACAAGCCCAGTCTGGCAGAAAGTTGAGCTTTTTATATAGATCTGTGTCGAAGTCAGCACTTTATTAAAGGCAACGCCCAGCAAGCCGCACAGCAGACCGAGCAGAATAATCAACGGATAATATCCAAGCGGGATCATTTCCTCCACAGAGAAGGACAAAACCGGCTCCATACCGAAAATACCCTTGGAAATATAGTCGGCTACCAATGCTGCCGACATGCATGACAGCAGCACCAACGCAGAAAAGTTCTTATGGATTTCCTCCAGCGCAAATACCACGCCTGCCAGCGGCGTATTAAACGCCGCCGTCAAGCCAGCGGACGCGCCGCAGGTAATCAAAAAATTCTCTTCGAGCCGGAATCGCTTGAGCACCTGCGCAACACCCTTGCCGGACATACCGCCAAGCTGTACGGACGGTCCTTCTCGCCCCAGTGCCAGACCACCAAACATACCTAAGCATCCGGCGGCAATCTTAGCAACGATAATCTTTCTCCACGGCGGGTGAATATATCCCGTGATTTCCGCTTCGACCTGCGGAATACCCGAACCGGAAA
>CAVBHI010000242.1:0-7963 GCA_963595115.1 bacterium | reverse complement strand
CAATCCGTGCTCGCTCTGCGCCATGCTACGCCGCGGCGCATTACAGAATACCGCCCTCGGACACGGCTGCAATAAACTGGCTTTGGGGCATCATAAGGATGACGTGATTGAAACCTATCTGCTTTCCTTGTTGTACGAGGGGCGTATGAATTGCTTTGCACCAGTGACACAACTGGACGGTAAGGACATATCGGTCATCCGTCCGCTCATCTATACGCCGGAGCTGCACATCCGCTCCTTAAACAAGCGGTTTACCCTGCCGGTTGTCCGCAGCACCTGTCCCTCAGACGGGGTTTCCAAGCGACAGGAAATCAAAAACCTGCTTTGGAGCATGGAACATGACAATCGCGGCGTCCGCCAGCGTATCTTCGGCGCAATCCAACGCCTTCCCATTTCGGGTTGGGAACGTTCCGACATACAGGCACACAACAAGCAGCCTTGAAAATACAGCAATAGGGCAAGAAGGAAGGGAAAACCTTACGTTCTTGCCCTATACTTTGTCTATTTGCGCACCCGATCACAGGATTTGCATATTCTCCAGCCGTTGACCGTCCGGTATACCTTACTCATCCTTTCCCTGTTCAATCGCTTGCACCTCCTGTTGGGAAGCCAGCTTCAAATCATAGGTGTCAAAATGCGCTTCTGTAGGAAGCTGTATTTCAATGCGCGCCACCTTATCCATTCTGACATGACAGTCTCGAATCTGCACATCGAACACATGACCGCCTTTGCTGCGATCCTCCGACAGGAAATGCAAATGCCAACCGGGCAGATTGATGCCATTCATATAATCAGGAAAATAAAGACCAATCAACGAGCCCCTGATATGCTCAAAGGAGAAGGAGTACTGCGTCGAATCCAGCAGCTTCTTCAATCTGACATGCTGTGATTTCCTCGATGGCTGTTCGGAGCGCGCATCTACCCGATCAAACATCCCGTCGATGCGAATGATATGCATACTGTTGAGACCGAAATGTTCATCTATCTTATTGTTTAGCTGTGTGATAAGCGCATCCATTCCGTTGATTTCTTTCCAATCCCAAGCTCTTGCCCCCTTCAGCCTACTCACCACAGCAAACGGGACTCCGGAATTTCGGTCCGTTTCACACACCGTTCCATCACTCAGCGCGCGATAGCAACGCCCACCCATAGCTATCATTTCCCCGTCCAGATCCTCGAATGTTCCAAGACCGGTATCACCATGCTTCAGCAGTTCTTCCACCGACACCACGGTACGAATGTACCCCAGCGTCAGCGCCTGCAACGTGGAAACCTGATACATGCAGTTATCCTGATCCGCAACATACTGTCGTGCTACTGTATTCTCGGTCATTTTCTATCGTTACCTCCCGCAATCGGTTTCTTTCCCTCAACCAAAGGTTGTTTTCCGTTTTTTCCGTTCCGCTTATAGAGTAGCACAATTCTTCCTGATTGGAAACCGCTTTTTCAGAGGATTCTTTTGACCCGCCTTGCCTCCGTACCCTCACTGCAGCAAAACGGCGCACAGCAAAGCGAGCTGTGCGCCGTCTTCGTTCCTGCGATTTCACGGAGAAAACGCAGTCTATCTCTTAATTCATTGTCTGACCGCCTGATATTAACCGCTTGTCCGGTCATATATTCTGCATAATCCGATGCCAAGAATACAGCAATATCTGCCACATCCTCCGGTGTCACCCAACGACCCAACGGAATCGCAGCCCGCCAGTCTTTAAGCGACTGTTCCGGTTCAATGCCATCCAACGCATAGATCGCCTGCGCCTCACGCATGGTCATCTCGCCCATGACCGAGCCGGGACAAAAGCAGTTGACGCGAATGCCTGTGTCCTTCAATTCCATCGCCAATGCACGCGTAAAACCGATAACCGCCGACTTGGTTGCGCAATAATGTGCCATCTTTGGAATTGCACCCTTGCCAGCCTGCGATGCGGTATTAATGATGCGACCGCCGCCCTGCTGTTTCATCTGCGGGATAACCGCCTTGGAGCACAGGAATACTCCCTTACAATTAACATCAAAGCTCTTATCCCACCAGTCTTCCGGCATTTTTTCGATCTCACTGACCGTGCATATACCTGCGTTATTATAGAGCAGATCAACCTTACCAAATCGTTCGACCGCCTTTGCAACCATCGCCTCAGCATCCGCTGCTTTGGTAACATCCACCTGCATAGCAATTGCCTCGCCGCCTGCTGCACAAATCATGCTTGCGGTCTCCTCTGCACTCTTGAGCGATCGATTCGTTACCAGAACCTTTGCACCATGAGCCGCCAGCGCAACGCAAATTGCACGACCGATACCGGCACCGCCGCCGGTGACGATGGCGACCTGTCCGTCAAGACAAATACCCTTACGAACCATTTTACCACATCCTAACGCAATCGCATCTGTTTTAGTATGTTCCGTGAGATGACCTTACTCGCCCTTCCAGAACTCAGCCTTCGGGTCATACAACCACTCGTATACTGGATCGTCAATGCGGGTCTTTTCCCACGGATTGCCCGGCAGATGGCGAATGCCCCATGCATAACAGCAGGCATAGCCCGGTGCCATAACAACCGGATGCGTACCCTCGGTAATGATCGACAGACCATTGTGATGCAGCTCCTCAATCTTGCCATCTACCCAGCCTGCGCCAAAGCCTTCCTTCTTCTCAAAGTGATAGAAATAAACCTCTGGCTGCGGATGCCAGTGCGGCGGATAGGATGACCACTTACCCGGCAAATTAACCACTTCTCCCAGCACCATATTGGACTGCGGATTGATTTCGTAGTCGAAGCTGGTGCGCACGTCACGCTTGATACAGCCGGCACATTCACCGTCTGCGCCGCGACGCCACGTATCCGTCTCCTCCGGCGTGTACAGATGTGCTTCCCACTTCTTGTCGTTGTAGGTCTTCTGCACATAGAATTCACAGTGACCATGTGCCGTGATGGTACACGACTGACCAGCACACAGATGCAGACAGTACGTGCTGTAATCAAACGGATTCGGGCGATTCATCTCAGCGGTCTTGCCCTCATACGCTACCGTAGCCTTGCCTTCAAACAGAATCCACGCCAGTTCCTTTTCGGTTTCATGGAACGAATACGTATCCCCGTCCTCCATAATCAGCAGCGCAACATCCATCATGCTGTTTTCACCGTTGTTCTTATCGCAGCTGATGTATTCATTATATCCGCGCTCACACTTCTTGTCGATGTACATAACACGTCCTCCTTATATAATAAGTTTCAAAGTGAATAACTTCCGGTATCAGCAGGCTTTAAGATGCCCGTGATACAATGGCGACAGGACAGCAGCGTCACGTCCTGCGCCGCAGGTTTGTTTGCTTTTGTTGGAATAGAAAGTTGTACCTCACACTAATATATTAGTATATAATCCTTGAGAAGTCAAGCAGAACTTACATCACAAAATTTTTTCTTCCGAATGCATTCCCGTCAACGTTAATCGAAATAACAATAGCGGGAGAACGCACTTTGATTTGTGGTTTCTCCCGCTAAAGTATCGAGCTGAATTTCAAAAAATCTATTTTTCAACAGCTCCTGTTACGAAACAATTTCTTGATGCCGTAATTGCATTCCCTGCAAGGACGGAAACCAGACGATGTGTTGTCTTATACAACACCCTGCTCGGAACGGCGGATATACTCCAAAATAATATCTGCCGTTTTTGCACCCATCTTTCCGGTATCAATACACATATCGTAATTCGACGCCTTACCCCAAATCTGACCCGTATAATAATTGTAATAAGCGGCGCGCTTTTTATCCATTGCCATAATATCCTTCGCTTCTTTTCGGATGTCTGCGTCATACATCTGCGGATTGGAATTAATCTGACGAAGACGCCGCGCCATGCCGGACGAAAGATATATCCGATAGGTATGCTCCATATTCTGCAACACAAAATCGGCGCAGCGACCTATAATAACGCAGGAGCTTGCCTGTGCCAATTTCCAGATAACATTCGACTCTTTCAGAAACAACTGCGAATTAAGATCACCCAGCGCCGGTCCAAACGAAAAAGCCGATCCAATTAAATTGCTGGGGCGCAGTCCGTTCTCTCGTAGCCACTCACAGTTGGCTTCACTCAGATACGGTTCTTTTTTCGCCAGCGCGGCAATGTGATCCTTATCGTAAAGCGGAATCTTCAACTCTTTTGCAATTCTTGCACCGATACTATGTCCGCCGCTGCCGTATTCACGGCTGATCGTAATAACAACCTTAGAATTCATAGAAATTTTCTCCTTATATGGTCAACAATGTTCTCGTTGCTTCCCTGGCTTAGTCTTGCGCAATCGAGCTTGATGTCATCTGCGAAGCCTGATAGCGTTCCCACGTCGTCTGATCACTTTTGCCGAAGAACAAGGGAGAGAATGCCACATAGAATGCAGCGGTCAATCCAATAATCACGGCGATCACCGCTCTGCGATGTTTCCACGGTGTCAGATCAACAACGGCAGCGCTGCTGTCATGTACAAAGTCCGTCTCACGCGGTGCAACCTTGGTAACGATGTACATAATCAGTATATCCAGAACAAACAGCATCAGCGTATAATACAGGTAATGAATATTCTGCAAAATCGAAATATGACCGCGCAGAACATAGTTCAGCAATACATAAATAACAATATGGATCGGAATCATGATTTTGGCTGCCTTTGTCGGTGTCTTCTTCCAGAAGATTCCGCAGAGCAGAATGACCAGAACCGGCGTGTTGAAAATGCCCAGTGCCGCGTTCAGGAACGTCGTAATACCGCCCATATACAGCAGGAACGGAGAAACTGCCGTTGCAATAATCGTAATGACCAATCCAAAACGCTGACCGACTTTTACCGTGTGCTCATCCGAAGCCGTCGGATTGAACATCGGACGGTGAATATCCAGCGCATAGAGCGTAGAAGCCGAATTGAGCACCGAGTTATACGATGACAGAATTGCACCAAAAATTACGGCAGCCATAAAGCCGAGCAACCACTTCGGCGTTACTGCCGAAAGAATCGTCGGAAAAGCCGAATCGCCATTGCCCCAATCTGTGCCGGGATACGCGAGAGCACAAATAATGCCCGGAACAACCAATGCCAGCGGTATAAACAGATCAATCAGACCCGCCAGAATCATACCCTTCTGCGCGTGTGCCAGGCTCTTCGCGCCCAGAGCACGCTGGATAATGGACTGGTTGCAGCCCCAGAAATAAACATTATTTACGACCAGACCAGTAAACAAAACCGGCCACGGCCACCACGGTTCATTTGCCGTCGGCTCACTCCATGCATTGACCATAGCGGGATCGGTGTGCAGGAATTTGTCCAAGCCATCCAATATACTTCCACTTCCGCCTGTATGCGAGGAGAGAAAAATCATTCCCAACACGGGAATCAATACACAGCAGATCATCATACCAGCGCCATTGAGTGTATCGGATACCGCGATTGCCTTCAATCCGCCGAATATCGCGTAGATAGAACCGACGATAGAAATAAGGACACACATAATCGCAATCGCTGCAAAATTCGAAATTCCGAACAGTTGATCCACATGGAAGATGTTGACGAACACCTGTGCTCCGGCATACAGAATGGTGGGAAGCATAATCAAGATAAAGCTGAGCAGCATGATGATAGAGACAATTCTGCGCACTGTCGCATCGTATCGCTTTTCAAAGAACTCTGGCAGCGTCGTCATACCGTGCTTCAGAAAAACCGGAAGCAGCAGTACGGCTGCAATGACCAGACCGGTCCATGACAAGCCCTGCGTTGCGAAGGTGGTAATGCCAACACGAACCGACTGTCCGTTATTGCCGACCAGCTGCTCTGCGGACAAGTCTGTCATAACAAGTGAGCCGGCGACGACAATCGCAGGCAAGGAATGTCCCGCCAGATAATAACCACTTTCACTTTGCAGGTTATCTCCGCGTGTTTTCCACCATGAGATGAACGCTACAAGGGCTGTAAGTAAAACAAAGGATATTGCTACAAAGCCGTATGAGTTAAAAAAGTCCATAATACATCCTCTTTCTCCTTATGACTCAACGAGAGCCTTTTTCCTCTTTTGATTCAAACAATGTCTGAAACAAGGTGTCTGTGTTCTATTGCGATTTCCATTTGCTCCTTTCCATTATTTACGAACAATGCCTCCCTCTTTCTTCTTAAATACTAATATATAAGTTTATTGTGTGCAATAGGAATGTTACACAAATATTTTTCATGAATTTTATCACTTATATCTAAATCTCGTAAGCCTTTTTTATTATCCTTGTGGATTTTTTCAAAAAACTGTCCCCATGCTACAGCCTATCGCTCGTGCTAATTTTATTTTCCAAGCATTTTCTCAAGAAAAATTCCTCAAATTCTCTTGACACCCGTCTTTTAATATATTAGTATATTTATTAACCAAGGTGCTTCCCTCTCCAACACGACAAAACATTATTTTATATAGCGGAAGCAAACATCCGCGCGATATTCTGTTCACCAAAGCGGAAGCGTTGCTGTTGAAAACGATTTTGCGCCGACGAGCAAACCGCTTGTGACGCTTTTATAATGTTTTTTCCGAATTCGCCGCTGTCGTTTCACAGCGGCGAATTCTTATCCGAGGAGGACTCTTTTATGAATCGTAAAAAAGGAATCTATCTCCTAATTCTGACCTCAGTCCTGTGGAGCTTTGCCGGCGTCTGTGTCAAGTTCATCAGCTGGAACGGATTTGCCGCCGCCGGAATACGCGGACTCATCGCCGCGCTCATGATACTCATCGTCAGCAAGCGTCCACGTCTGCCGCGCAGTGGGTATCAAGTCGCCGCCATCCTGTCCTATGTCGGTCTGGTCGTATTACTGATATTGTCCACCAAGCTCACCACCGCAGCCAATGCAATCCTTTTGCAATACACGGCTCCGATTTATTCCGCCATTCTCGGCTATTTCCTGCTAAAAGAGCCGGTAAGCCGTCATGATGTTATCGTAATCATTCTGGTGCTGACCGGATTGTCTATCTTCCTGTATGACGGTCTTGCAGACGGCAGAATACTTGGCAACCTGCTTGCGCTGTTATCCGGCGTATGCTATGGCGCTATGAATGTCTTCATGCGCAAGTGTGACAAGGATGCTCCCGCAGACAACATATTCTGGGGAAATCTTTTGGCTTTTTTACTCACACTTCCCTTCATGGGACATCTGGATCTCACCGCGGTGAACATTGGTCTCATCCTCTTTATGGGCATTTTTCAGCTTGGGCTGGCATATATCCTGTATGCGATCGCCATTCCATATGTACCGGCTTTGGAAGCTACCATCATCACCGTACTGGAGCCGATTCTCAATCCCGTGTGGGTGATGCTGTTCTATGGCGAGAAGCCCAGTATTCTGACCATTGTGGGCGGTGCAATTGTTTTGCTGGCTATCTCCGGCAAGGACATCCTTGCAAAGCTGCGAATGCTTTTTCATCCGTTTTTGAAATCATAAGCAAAAGTCCATGCCGGTACACCAAGGTATCGGCATGGACTTTCTTATGGAGTTATCGATTGGGTGTTCTTGTTTGCGGCTGTAAGCGCAGAGAGACAATCGTTACTGTCTCTCTGCTTTGGCATGCTTAGTTAAACGCGCCCTTGACTACATAAACCTTGATATGGCTGAACTCTTCCAGCGAAATGCTGATGCCCTCACGTCCCAGACCGCTCTGCTTGAAGCCGCCGAACGGCTGATCCAGATGACGATAGCCACCGCTTCCGTTTACAACCGCACCGCCTGCCTTCAATTTGCTGCCAACACGGAATGCACGATTCATATCTCGGGTCATCAAACCGGAGGACAGACCGTAAATGGAGTTATTGGCAATACGGACAGCCTCTTCCTCGGTGTCGAACGGAATCAGCGGGAATACCGGTCCGAAAATCTCCAGATCCGATGCAATATCCATCTCCGGCGTTACATTTACCAAAACCGTCGGTTCAACACGAGCGCCCTCGCGCGTAC
>CAVBHI010000241.1:0-3992 GCA_963595115.1 bacterium | reverse complement strand
GCAAGGACAACGAGTATTTCTATGCAAGTCATAAATTCTATTCCTTCGACGACTTCCGAAAACAGCTCCCTGTCTGGAACAGAACATACAATAACTTCCCTATGCGCCCACTAAATTGGCGCTCTCCTAAAGATGGCCTTTTTTCTTTCCCTAACTGTAAACTATGATTGTATAACCTACAAAAAGTAAAAAAACGTCTTTCCATAAAAGAAAGACGTTGAAAAAACGAGAGGTTCTATTTGTCACGCACCGGCATGGCGGCAGAAGCGGAATTGAAATTGAGTGCGATAAAACGATTGACCGCTGACAAAGCAAAGGTGCAAAACCGGTTGTTTGGGAAATAAACCAGCAGGAGAGAGAAGCCGACTGCGCTGAGCAGAATCGCACTGAGCTCGATTGCAATGGTAGCTGTCGGCACGGCGCTTTGATGAATTGCCAACGCAACAAAAACGCGTCCGAGAAGAATAAGAAAACTGATGAAAACCGAGAACATCGCAGAAAAGCTTGTTGTGAGGTTGATCCCAAGTGGTGTACGCGAGGTATGCAGACGATGGGGAAGAATGCGTCCCACCAACAAGGTAAAAAATACCAGCACAACATCGCAAAGTACGGAATAAAACGGAATCCAGCGATCAAGCCGAAAGGTAACACCGCCGGAAAAGCAGATCAGAAGCATAAAAAAATAGATGATATTCAAGGGATATGACTTTTTCCAGTGAAAGAGTCGGAAACCGGCATCCGGCAGCAAGACCAGTGGAATGGTGAGAAGAGAGCAGACAAAACCCTGAGGGCTTGCGGTAAAGAAAAAGCTGACAGCGCACGCTACACTGAGCGGTATGTACAACAGAGCGGTAATGCGGCACACCATGGAGTATGTCACGATTTCATCTCGCATAAAGCATTCGTCCTTTCTGATAATATCAAAGTATACCATGAATGAAAAAGGATTACAAATACAAAAACAGCTTGGTTGAAAAATTATCTGGGATTTGCTATGATATTTTCAACAAATCGGGCATAAATACGCAATCAGTCCCATAAAATGGCGTGGAAGGTGATGCCTGTGAAGAAATGGATGAAGCAGAGACTGGCACTGATCGCTTGGATAACAGGCGGTATTCTCTTGGTTTGGACGGCGCAGGTTTCTTTGACACGTATTACAACGATAGGGATGGCAGAAAAGATGCAGCGCGTGTTGGTGCTGGATGCGGGTCATGGCGGAATGGATGGCGGCGCTGTTGCGGCGGATGGGACAGCGGAGCAGGACATCAATCTGTATATTGTACAGACCAGTCGGGATCTCGCCGGATTTTTGGGGATTTCGACCATCTTGACGCGCGCTGACCGACAATCGTTGGATTACGATCCGGCGCAAACGATTCGACAGAATAAGATTGCGGATATTCATGCGCGAGAACAGCTGGTATTACAACAGAAAAATCCGGTATTTGTCTCCGTGCATTTGAATAAATTTTCCGATTCCTCCTATTCGGGTGCGCAAACATTTTGGTCAAGAAACAATCCAGAGGGACAATGGCTGGCGGAAAGCATGCAGCAGGCGCTAACCGACGGTCTGCACCCAAGCCGTGTACGTCAAGCGAAGGCGGCGGAGAATAGCATTTATCTGATGAAACAGTTGACCTGTCCTGCGGTTATTGTCGAATGCGGATTTTTATCAAATGCAGAAGACGTACAAAAGCTGAAGGATTCTGTATATCAGACAAAGCTGGCGGTGTGCATCATCGGCGGCTGGCAAAACCAATATGGAGAACCATAGCAGGTCGAAAGGAATTATCAAATATTATGAAGCAAAAGGTACAATATTTGTGCAATGAATGTGGATATGAAAGTCCAAAATGGTATGGTAAGTGCCCGTCCTGTGGTGCATGGAACGCAATGCAGGAGTTTAAGGAACGCAGCTCGGCAACAACACGCGGCACGATTTCACGTGAGGACAAACGGCGCAATAAGCCACAGAACCTCAGTGCAATTTCGACGCAGGAGGAGGTACGGTTTCATTCCGGTATCGGAGAGCTGGATCGGGTGCTGGGTGGCGGTGCGGTGCGCGGCAGCTTTGTGCTGGTCGGTGGAGAACCCGGCATTGGAAAATCCACGCTGCTGTTGCAAATGTGTCAAGAGATGTGCCGCGAGGCGAAGGTTCTATATGTTTCTGGTGAGGAATCTCTGCGCCAGATTCGCCTGCGTGCGGATCGCCTGCATATCTCATCGCCGGATCTGTATATCCTGGCGGAAACAGAGATGGACACGATTTTAGAGGAAAGTGATCTTTTAGAGCCGGAGGTTCTCATTATTGACTCGATTCAAACGGTGTTCCGTTCTGACCTGAACAGTGCGCCGGGCAATGCAACGCAAATCAAAGAATGTGCAATGATGCTGATGCAGTACGCCAAGCGTCGAAATGTCACAATTTTCATTGTCGGTCATGTCACAAAAGAGGGGACGCTGGCAGGTCCGAAAATTTTGGAGCATATGGTGGATTGTGTCCTGTATTTTGAAGGAGAACGGCAGATTTCGTTTCGATGTCTGCGGGCAGCAAAGAATCGTTTTGGTTCAACAAATGAAATCGGCGTATTTGAAATGACCGATCGGGGTCTGCGAGAGGTTCGTAACCCGTCCGCTGCGATGTTATCCGGTCATCTGGCAGATGCGCCGGGCAACTGCATTGCGTGTACCGTAGAGGGCAGTCGTCCGATTCTGGCAGAGGTACAAGCCCTGGTGACCAAGACGTCGTTCGGCACGCCGCGGCGCACCTCGAATGGTGTGGACTACAATCGAATGGTTATTGTGATGGCCATTCTGGAAAAACGGGTTGGTTTGTATTTGTCCGGCAGTGATTCGTATTTGAATGTCATCGGAGGTATGCGACTGGATGAGCCGGCAATTGATCTGCCGATAGCGTTGGCATTGGCATCCAGCTATCGGGATCAATCGCTTCCGGAGGGGATGCTGGCGTTTGGAGAAATTGGTCTGACTGGTGAGCTGCGAGCGGTTTCCGCAGCAGAACAGCGGATTCAAGAAGCGGTGCGTTTGGGCTTTACCGCTTGTGTGATGCCGATGCAGGATCTGGGACATATCAAAGTACCGGAAAGCTTTCAAATTATCCCTGTGCGCAATGTGGCTCAGGCGATTACGGTTGCCTTTGGGCAGGGGAAAAAGAATTGATGCCGCTGTGGATTCCTTTCTTTTTTTCGTCTTATCTACAGTAGACAATATTTGGATTGTATGGTATACTGAAATAAATGGGATGCCTCCCATTTGGATTGATATTGAATAAATGGTAGGATTATATGTTATGACAGAAAAGAGTTTGAAGGATAAGCTTGCGTTTATCTGCGAAAAATTTCGTATTCCGGGCACGCTGCTGTGGTATAAGCAAAAAAAATCCGGAAACATTAATGCCACATATGAAGTAATGGTCAAAAACGGCGAGGAAACCGGTTATGTGATTCAAAAGATCAACAGCTACGTATTCCGTGATCCGGAAGCAATGATGAACAACATCGATTTGGTTACGGAATATATTATGAAAAAGCAGAAGCGAGAGCAGGGAGAGATTGGTCGCCGTTATCGGCTGCATTATCATCATACTGGCGAGGGGAAGAACTTCTGGAGAGACGATGAAAATGACGGGGAGTTCTGGCGTCTGATGAATTACATTGAGGATTCGGTCTGCTTTGACGCCACGAGCGATCCAAAGGTGCTGTTTATGGTTGGTAAGGCGTTTGGACAGTTTCAGGTTAATCTGGCGGATTTTGACGCCTCACAGCTGGTAGAGACTATTCCGAATTTCCACAATACGCGGCTGCGACTGGAGCGTTTCTTTGACGATGTTGAGCGTGATGAATTTGGACGCTGTGAAGAAGTGCAGGAAGAAATCAAAAGAATTCGCGCACTGTTTGGTACAGCATGTAAGCTGACGGATCTTCTGGCGGAAGGGAAAATTCCGCTGCGTGTGACACACAACGATACCA
>CAVBHI010000240.1:0-2326 GCA_963595115.1 bacterium | reverse complement strand
CTGCGTTGGCTGCTGCGCCGAACTGCGCGCCGCTCAGCGGGATGCCGCCGATCGGACCTGCTTCTACGGTCAGGGTCATCTTATCGGCAATGCCTTCCTCTGCCGCTACGTTGGAGATCTGCTCCGGCATACCGGTGCCGAGGTTGACGATAGCGTCATCCGGCAGCTCCATGGCAGCACGACGTGCAACAATCTTGCGCTGGTTGAGCGGAATGGTTGGGATGGCATCCAGCGGGATGGTATATTCGCCGGCAGCAGCACCGTCATACGGTACGCCGATGCACTGCATGTTGTCCTCCTCCGAGCCGACAACAACGGCGTCAACATAGATTCCTGGAATCTTGACCAGCTTCGGGTCAAGAGAACCGGCAGCTACGATTTTTTCAACTTGAACAATGACCTTACCGCCGGAGTTTTTGCACGCCTGTGCCATGGCGGTAACATCGAGCGGACCAACCTCACGGTGTACGGTGCAGTTGCCGTTTTCGTCGCAGTAAGAAGCGCGCAGGAATACGGCGTTGATCGGGAAGCCCTTGTACAGCAGGCGCTCCTCGCCCTCGATTTCGATCAGCTTTACGAGGTCTTCCTTGGTGACGTCGTTGAGCTTGCCGCCGCCATTGCGCGGATCAGCAAAAGTGTACAGACCGACGTGAGTAATGGTACCGATGTTGTGTGCGGCAATATCACGGTACATATGGGTGATAACGCCCTGCGGGAGGTTATATGCCTCGATCTTGTTTTCCAGAGCCAGCTTGCCCAGTCCGGGAGCACGATCCCAGTGACCGCCGACAACGCGCTTTACCATGCCTTCGTGGGCGAAATGGTCGCCGCCGGAGCCCGGAATACCGCGGTAGCCCTGACCTGCGGCGTAGAACAGCGTCATGTCCTTCGGATGACCGGTCTCAAGAAAGCGCTGCTCCAGCGCCTTGGACAGTCCCTCCGGGCAAGCACAGCTGACAAATCCGCCGGTGGCGATGGTGTCACCGTCGTTAATCAGCAAGGCTGCCTCTTCCGCAGACAATACTTTAACTTTCTTCATTGGAAATCTTCCTTTCTCTATCACAAGAAGCGGCATATGCGCCGTCCCGTATTTGTCAAAGCTTGACTATGCCAGTGTGCGCAGCTCAGCCGCGGCATGGACTGCGGCTTCTTCTGAGGTACAGATGATCCGGTGAGCGGCATCAATCTCCTCGTATAAGTAAGGGCAGCAGGTGCATCCGCGAATGATGAGCAATACATCATAGTGGACGCCCTCTGTCGGGGAAGAGAACGTGGCGTATTCCTGCGCTTCGGCGGCAATGCGCCGGTAAGCACCACCACGGTCGTAGCGGGGATTACATCCGCCACAGAACTTTACCGTACACGTTAGCATGGATTTTGTATTCCTTATGGTAATAAAAATAAATGATAAAAGGGGAATAGGCACCCACAGAAAAAGCTCTATGAGTGCCTATCACCATACTTATTACAGAAATGTCAGCACATTTTGGGTTGTGTGTGCTAATTAGTCGATGCGAGCAATCTTTCTAGCCAGCTGCTTCTTCATTTCCATATTCGACTGACGAGCAATCATGATTCTCTGAGCCTGCGGGGAACCTGCGCCGTGCATGGACTCCGGCAGATAGCCAACCGCTGCGGTACCCATGGTCATGTTCTCGATCAGGCGGAGAACTCTCATGCGATCCTCGGTCGGAACGGAAGCAACACCCTTGAGGTACTTGACGATGTAATCATGCGTTGCCGGATTGCGGTAATCTGCCTCAGACGGCTGCGTAACCATCAGACCGCCAGCCAGATCCTGTGCCAGACGAGCAATGTCGTATGGGAAGCGGGTAACGTTCTGCTTGCAGACGTTCGCCAGCAGCAGGTCGATCAGATAGTTGCCGGCCTTGGTCTTGTTGCCCTGCGAGGAGCAAGCAATACCACAGCAGTACAGCGTCTCGTTGAGATGGGTCATCTCGATCAGCTTGTCCTTGACATGGGAAGCCTTTGCACAGCCAGCCATCTCAACGGCAAGAGCGGTAGCACCGATCAGAACATCGCCGACACCAACTTTACATCCACCGTAGGACTGACGATGATAGCCAGCGAAACGCTCGACGATCATGCCAGCGAACTTAACTTCGCCGTTCAGGAAGATACGATCGTTCGGAACGAATACATGGTCGAAAATAACCAGTACTTCGTGGCCGCCATATACCTTGTTGCCTACGTCGATGTCGTTGTACTCCTCGATCTTGCGGGTGTCACAGGACTGACGGCCGTAGATCAGGGTGATGCCTTCTGCGTCGGTCGGAACAGCAAAGCAGATTGCGTAGTCCTCGTC
>CAVBHI010000239.1:0-3871 GCA_963595115.1 bacterium | reverse complement strand
TGCCAACCCGACCGGCCCGATGCACATGGGCAACGCCCGCGGCGGCGTGCTGGGCGACTGTCTGGCAGAGGTTCTGTCCTGGGCGGGCAACGATGTCACGCGTGAATTCTATGTCAACGATGCGGGCAATCAGGTGGATAAGTTTGCTCATTCGGTAGAAGGACGCTATATTCAGGAGCTGCGCGGCGAGGACGCCATTGCGTTTGATGAGAGCTGGTATCAGGGCGCGGACATCCGTGAGCTGGCGCATGATCTGGTTGAGCAGCACGGCGATAGCCTGCTGGAGATGGAGGAGGAAGAGCGCCGCAAGATTATTGTGGAATACGGTCTGCCGACCAACATCGCCCGCATGAAGCGCGATCTGAACCGATATAAGATCCAATATGACGTGTGGTTTATGGAGAGCAGCCTGCATCAGTCCGGCTTCGTAGAGGAGACGGTTGCGGAACTGACCGCGAAGGGCGCGACCTACGAAAAGGAGGGCGCACTGTGGCTGCGTTCGACGGACTATGGCTGTGAAAAGGACGATGTTCTGCGCCGCGCCAATGGTTTTTATACGTACTTTGCGGCGGATATTGCGTATCACCGCAACAAGTTCGCGGTTCGTAATTTTGACCGCGTGATTAATATTTGGGGCGCGGATCATCACGGTCACGTCCTGCGGCTGACCAGTGCGCTGGATGCGCTGGGTCTGAACGGCAGCGATCGTCTGGAGATCGTCCTGATGCAGCTGGTCAAGATGGTGCGGGACGGCGAAATTGTCCGCATGTCCAAGCGTACCGGCAAGTCGCTCCAGCTGGCGGATTTGCTGGATGAGATTCCGGTGGATTCCGCGCGTTGGTTCTTCAACTCCCGTGCGGCGGAGACGCAGATGGAATTTGATCTGGGTCTGGCGGTCAAGCAGGACAATGAGAACCCGCTGTACTACTGCCAGTATGCGCACGCGCGTATTTGCAGCCTGCTGCACAAGATGCAGGAGGAGGGCGTGACGATACCGGAGACGGCGGATCTGAGCGTGCTGCATGAGGAAGAGGAGCTGGCGCTGGTTAAGCAGATCAGCCTGCTGCCGCAGGAAATTGTACAGGCTGCGGCTGACCGCGATCCGTCCCGCATGAACAAGTATGCCGTGGCGATGTGTGCGCAGTTCCACCGCTTTTACAACGCCTGCCGCATCAAGGATGCGGAATCGGCGGTGCGCGATGCCCGTTTGGTACTGTGCCGTGCGGCGCGGCAGACGATTCGCAATGTTTTGACGATTATCGGTGTCGATGCGCCGGAGCATATGTAATTGACAAAAGTATTTTTTTAGGCTGAGAGCCGGATAGGAGAGTTATGGAACCCGTTCCTTTATGTAAGGGAGAGACAATCTTAAAAGTACAGCACAGCGGTCAAGTGGCTGCTCTGAGCGCGACAAGCAGCGCGTCGTCGCTGATTGTCCACGATGTAGCGGACATTGCGGTGGCACACCAACGTATGCCGGGATGTCCGATTGGAATGCAGATTGACGCGGAACTGGCGGAAGAAGAGGATGTGAGCGACAGTAGATGGACGTCCGACTGGCTGATTGAGCAGTTTCGGAAGCCGGTGGACGAGGCGCTGCGGCATCATGCGGATTTTCTGTATCTTCGCATGGCGGATACGCTGCAGGTATTGCGTGCGGCGGTGCTGGCAGTGACGGATGTGTCGGGAATCGGCATCCTCGTGGAGCTGCCGGTGGCGGAGGACGGCTGTATGCCGGACGGCACGCCGCTGATGTGCGCGTTGGGTATTTTGCAGCGCATCGGTGTAGCGGGCTTGATTCTCAATGGCGCGCTGGATGAGGTCGCGGAGACGATCGAAGAGCTGTCGCCGCATGCGTGCGTGGCGCTGGGCTGTCTGCCAACGCCGGAGGAAATCAGCGCCGGAGAAGAGATGCCGGAGGCGGAGTTCTATCTGGTAAGCAGCGAACGGCAGGCGGAGCAGCTGCAGGAGCATATCCCGCTCAACGATGACAGCGATGAGCCGGATGCCGATGAGGACTATATTCTTGCGCCGGTCGGACGGCATGTTCATTTTGTTGACGCGACCATTGATATTTCCGATCCGTTGGATATGGAAGATCACTTTGAAGAGACGCTGCTGGAGCTGGAGGATGTCTGGTCTGGCGCGGTCAAGCTGGAAATCAGCTCGATTGAGGACATTTATCTGCTGGCAGAAAATCAATATCTGCTGGAGCGTCCGGTGTGCTTGGCGGCAGAGAATCCGGAGCTGTTTCGCAAGGCGCTGCGGGTGCTCAACGGAATTGCATTGTATGACGGAACGTGGGAGCTGGATGCCGAGGTGCTGGAGGAATTTCAGCGGCATTACGGCGTAGTATCTCTATAACAGAATTGGCGGGCATGGCTGCTGCGGAACAGGCGGAAAAAAACACTGCCTTGCTTTTGCGGCAGCCCGCTTTTTTGAGGAGGAACGACGGTGAATAACTGGACGGAAGTAAAGATTTGGACGACAACGCCGGGCATTGACGCAGTGACTGGAATGCTGATGGACTTGGGCATCACGGGCTTTGTCATCGAGGATGCGCAGGATTTTGCGGACTTTTTGGAGGACACCGAAATCTATTGGGATTATGTCGATGAAAAGCTGTCGGAGGAAAAGAAGGCGGCGGAGACCAATGTGACCATCTATGTCGAGGACAGCGCCGAGGGCGCGGAGCTGCTGGCGCAGGTGGATGCTGGTCTGGCGGCGCTGCGGACACGGGACACGGAGCATATCTTTGGACGGTGCGAGAGCGAGCTGAGCTCTCTGCGGCGAGAGGATTGGGAAAATAACTGGAAGCAGTACTTCAAGCCGTTTCCGGTGGGCAAGACGTTTCTTGTCAAGCCATCGTGGGAGACGTGCGAGAATCCGGATGGTCGTACCATCCTTGAGATTGACCCCTCGTCCTCGTTTGGCACGGGCAGCCATAACACCACCCAGCTGTGCATCTGTGAACTGGAACGATTGGTGAAGGCAGGAGACCGCCTGCTGGACATGGGCTGTGGCAGCGGTATTTTGTCGGTGGCGGCGCATCTGCTGGGTGCGGCAGACATCACGGCGGTGGACATTGATACCAATGCGATTCGCATCGCGCAGGAGAACGCGGAAAAGAATGGCTTTGCATTGCGTGCCTATGCCGGCGACGTGACGAGCGACGGGAAGTTGGATGCGGCAATTGGCGGAGAGTACGATGTGATTGCGGCGAATATCGTGGCGGATGTCATTATGGGAATGCGGGAGATTCTGCGCGATAAGCTCAAGGAGGACGGCACGCTGATTGTGTCCGGCATTATTGCGCCGCGTGCGGATGAGGTGCAGGAGTCGCTGATACAGGCGGGCTTGGTTCTGCATGAGCGCCAGCAGTCCGGCGACTGGGTTGCCATGACGCTGACCAAGCATTGAGGAATACAAGCGGAAGAGTACGTACGCAGGGAAAGGGACGATGTTTGCTTACTTTCCCTGCGTACTTTGCAAAATGAGCGGATTTTTGCAACAAAAACAGTAGTAAAACCGAAGTCGAGAAAAAACGAAAAAAATTGAAAAAATGTGTTGACAAATTGCCGTTCAGGAGATATAATAATTCTTGTCATCTGGCGAGAGACAAGATAAACCGCACAAGATGACGGCACTACAATGGATATGGCGGTATAGCTTAGTTGGCTAGAGCGTCCGGTTCATACCCGGAAGGTCATTGGTTCAAGTCCAATTACCGCTACCATTTGGCCCGTTGGTCAAGCGGTTAAGACACCGCCCTTTCACGGCGGTAACACGAGTTCGATTCTCGTACGGGTCACCACTCGGAAGTTTAGCTCAGCTGGGAGAGCATCTGCCTTACAAGCAGAGGGTCACAGGT
>CAVBHI010000238.1:0-2517 GCA_963595115.1 bacterium | reverse complement strand
CCCATGCACTTGGAGCCGGTTTCCACTCCGCCGCAAGCGGATGCGCCATCGCGCGACAAGCCGCCCCGCCGCCGCAGTAAAAAACGCAGTGACGGAGAATCCCACACAGGGGGAGAACGCGAGCGCAAGGACGCAGAGCGCACCAAGCGTCCGCACAAGGAGCGCGCCAAGCGTCCGGAGCGCGGCGAGCGCAAGGAACGTCCGCCCAAGCAGAATGCACCGGACACGCCGAAGGAGCACCGCGACGGAGACAACAAACCGCGCCGTCGCCGCCGTCCACGCCGCCACAGCGGTCATCATGATAAACCGCAGGGGGCGGGCGAATCCAATTCTTAACCACAAAAGCTGCCGTGTGTACGCGGCAGCTTTTGTGTTCCCTATTTGCTTATTCGTTTCGATTACCGGTGTTGGCGAAAGCAAGCTGTGTAATTCGCCGACGCGACCGGCGCGGCGATGCCACTCTTGCACACCGTGATGATTTATGTTACACTAGACTTACTTTGATAGATTAAACATTTTTTGGACGAGGAGGCTTTCATGTCTGCGCATCAGAAGGTTCATTCCTTTTTATTGGACATCTTTAACCGCATCAATAAAATCGAAGAGCGCACGCTGGCAACCGGTCTGGATTTTGAAATCTCCATTTCGGAGATTCATATCATTGATGTGATCGGCGCCTCCGGTTCTGTCCGCATCTCGGATATTGCCCGTGCGCTTGGTGTCACACTGGCCACAATCACCGTCGCATGTGAGCGTCTGGAACGACGTGAGCTTATCACCCGCACACGCGGACAAAAGGATAAGCGCGTTGTGCTGGTCTCGCTGACGTCAAAGGGCGAAGCCGCTTACCAATTCCACGAGGCGTTTCATCATAACCTGATTGACTCCGCGCTAGCGGATCTGTCACAGGAGGAGCAAAATCAGCTCGCCTCTGCGCTGGAGAAAATCGAAGCATTTTTAACCCAGTATTAGTGATCCGGTCTGGTTGCAAACAGCAGGCTCTGGAAAAAAACCAGAGCCTGCTGCTGTTTTTCTTATTTTTTTACCTTCACGCGCCGTTTTTCGCTCCACCCGCTATAGATTTGCTTTCCCTTCTGCGTCTTATATGCCCGCACGCGGACATAATAATTCTTACCCTTGGTCAAGCCGCTGAGCTTGCACGACAGCTTATCTTGGCTGGCAATCACCACCGTCTTCGCGTGAGAGAAGTCAGAGCGCCGTGCATATCTCACCTGATACCCGCTCACATAGGCTGCACGAGACCAGCGCACCATCAGTGCACCCTTCGCACTGTTTTTCACCGATTTCAGCTCCGGTGACTTAACGCGCCGCAGTTTCAGCCCCGCCGCATGATATGCCGATCGATTATTTCCGACATAGGCGCGCACGGTATACTGATAGGTATACCGGTTCTTAGCCGTTTTATCTGTATATTCCCGCGTGTTGCCCGACTTCGTATCATAAATCATTGTCCATTCGGATTCCGATTCCAGCCGCCGGTACACATAATACCCGTCTGCGATGTCAACGCGCTTCCATGCAAGCTGCAAGCCTGTGCGCTTATTTCTCAGCTGGCTGAGCTTTGGCGTGGGGACATATGTCACACTCACGCCAGTTGTGTCAAAGCTACTTGCCTTGCACCCATCGTACATCGCATATACCGTATAGAGATAGCTCTGTCCCGCCTGTGGGGCTGTATCGACATAGGATGTGGTATCCTGACCGAAAACCGATTCCAGCTGTGTCCGCGCCCAAGATCCGGAGCTTTTGCGGCAAACCATATATCCCGTCGCGCCATCCACCGATTCCCACGTGATACGGACGCCCTTTGTCGCGTTGACCGCGCCAACCAGCCTCGGCTGCTCCAGCCGCGGGACGACTTGTACCGCGCAGACCGCACTTACCCCGTCCGCCGTCGCGGTAATCGTCGTTTTGCCCGCGCGAACCCCAGTAACAATGCCGTCATCGGATACGGTTGCCGCATCAATATTGCTCGACGTCCATGTAAGCTCCGGATGCGTTGCCTTTGACGGCGAGATCTCTGCCGTCAGCGTTTTTGATTCTCCTTCATACAATTGCAGCTCGGCTTGATCCAGCGTGACACATTCCACCGGAATCGGTCGAACCGTCACTACGCAGCTGCCGGAAACGTCGCCCTCGGCGGTCGCCGTAATCCGAACACTTCCCTCCTGATGCGCCTTTACCACGCCGTCCTTGTCCACCGTTGCAATCCCCTCATCCGACGAGCTCCATGTCAGGGAAGAATTGCTGACGTTAGCCGGTACAATGGTTGCATTCAGCTTCATCGTATCGTCCAGATAGACCTCCGCGCTGGTCTTGTTCAGAGTGACTCTTTCCGGCTTGACGTATGACACGGTCACAATCGTAGATGCCGAAAGGTTATTTTCCGCCGTCGCGACGATCTCCGCCGTTCCCTCGCTGACCCCTGTCACCAAGCCGTTCTCGTCCACCGTTGCGACCTCTTCCTGCCTGGATTCCCAGCTCACGTCTATATTC
>CAVBHI010000237.1:0-5745 GCA_963595115.1 bacterium | reverse complement strand
GCTATACAGCATCATCGACAGCATCATCGCCGGCAAATTTCTCGGCGTTGACGGACTGGCTGCCACCGGCGCATCCTATCCGATTACCACGCTGTTTCTCGCCGTTGCCACCGGCGCAAGCGTCGGCAGCTCGGTTGTCATCTCCCAGCTGTTCGGCGCCAAGCTGATGAACCGCGTCAAGAGCGCGACGTACACGACGCTGATTGCGCTGCTGTCCGTTTCGCTGTTGCTGACCGCCATCGGTCTGCTCACCAGCTCCCCCCTGCTACATTTCATCAACACGCCGGAGTCCATCTTTGCCGCTTCCGCCCAGTATCTGCGCATTTATGTCGCCGGTCTGTTCTTTGTCTTTCTGTACAACGCCGTCACGGCCATTTACAACGGTCTTGGCGATTCACGCACGCCGTTGTATTTTCTGATTTTTTCCTCGGTGCTCAACGTCGTGCTCGACCTGTTCTTTGTCAACCAGCTGCATTGGGGCGTTGCCGGTCTGGCTTGGGCGACCGTGATTGCACAAGCCATCGCCGCGCTGCTTGCTGCCGCGCTGCTTCTCCGCCGCATCCGCAGCATCCCCACCGTGGGAGAGGTTGCGCGATTTGACCGCAGTCTGCTGCGTAACATTCTGTATATTGCCGTTCCGAGCATTTGTCAGCAGTCGTTTGTTTCAATCGGTATTTTTCTGGTACAGAGCATTGTCAACAGCTTTGGCGCGGACACGATTGCCGCCTTTTCCGCCGCACTCAAAATCAGCACGTTTGCGCTGATGGTCATGAACACCTTCCCGAACGCGCTGTCCACCTTCGCCTCGCAGAACATCGGCGCACGCGAATTTGATCGCGTCCGTCAGGGTCTGCACATCTCGATCGTCATCGCAGAGATCACGATTCTTTCGGTCAACCTGCTGTTTTTCCTCGATGCCGAGCAGCTGCTCCGCCTGTTTATCACCGACACCTCGCAGTCAGAGGTAATCTCCATCGGCATCCAGTTTCTGCATACCGTCTGCCCGTTTTATTTCCTCGTCGGCATCAAAAACTGCTGTGACAGCATCCTTCGCGGCGGCGGCGCAATGAAGGCGTTTATGGCGACCACCTTCTCTGATCTGCTCATTCGTATTCTTTTCTCGTATGCCTGCGCCGGTCTGCTCGGCTTCCGTGCCATCTGCTGGGCGTATCCGGTGGGTTGGATTATCGGCACGGTGCTGTCTGTCTTTTATTATCTGTGCGGTGTATGGAACGATTCCAGCGCCGACATCAAACCGGCAACGCTGTTCCGTCATCATCACAAGCAAGCATAAGCCTCGGTTTCCTGCACTGCATCGGCATGATGCAGTGTATTTTTTTGCGTTTTCATTCCACACGCCAAAAAGCCCGCCCTTCCGAGTGGTTCTCCGAGGGGCGGGCAAGAAGGATATCCTGACTTACTTCAGCCGTGCTTCCAGATCCGCCTTGGCGTCCTCATAGCCCGGCTTGCCCAACAGGGCAAACATGTTTTTCTTATAACTCTCCACACCCGGCTGGTTAAACGGATTCACGCCGAGCAGATAGCCTGACAGGCCGCACGCCTTCTCAAAGAAGTAGACCAGATAGCCGAAGTGATACGCATCTGCGCGGTCGATTTCCAGCACGATATTCGGGCATCCGCCGTCTACATGTGCCAGCAGCGTGCCGCTGTACGCCTTCGAGTTGGCAAAGTGTACGGTCTTCCCGGCAAGATAGTTCAGCCCGTCCACATCGTCCTCCATATGTGGAATGACAACCTTTGCACGCGTCTCCTTGACCCAGATAACCGTCTCAAACAGGTTGCGCATACCATCCTGTATGTACTGACCGATGGAATGCAGATCCGTAGAGAAATTCGCCGACACCGGAAAGATTCCCTTGAGATCCTTGCCCTCCGATTCTGCAAACAGCTGCTTAAACCATTCGCCGAACATACACAGCGCCGCCTCATAGTTGACGAGAATTTCCGTGGTCTTTCCCTTGCGGTACAAAATATTGCGCAGAGCAGCATAACGGAAGCACAGATTGTCTGCCGTAGAGCCGGTCTGGAACGCCGCGCGCGCCTCTGCCGCGCCGCGCATCATCTCTTCGATGTCGATTCCTGCCGCCGCAATCGGCAGCAGACCAACAGCAGACAGGACGGAGAAGCGTCCGCCGACGTTGTCCGGAACAACGAAGGTCTCATATCCTTCCTCGGCAGCAAGCTGCTTGAGTGCGCCGCGCGCCTTGTCCGTTGTGGCAAAAATATGTTTTTTCGCGCCTTCTTTGCCGTATTTCCTCTCGCACAGTGACTTAAACATACGAAATGCAATGGCTGGCTCGGTGGTTGTGCCGGACTTGGAGATGATGTTAATGCCAAAATCGCGGTCGCCGATGATTTGAATAATGTCGCTGATCTGGGACGAGCTCATATTGTTTCCGGCAAAGTAAATCTCCGGAACGCCCTCTTCATGCACGGCATTGTACATCTGTCCGTTGACGAATTCAATTGCGGCGCGCGCACCAAGGTACGATCCGCCGATACCGATAACGACCAGAACCTCGCAGGTTTCCCGAATGAGCTTTGCCGCCTTTTGAATGCGCGTGAACTCCTCGCGGTCATAGTACTCCGGAAGGTCAACCCAGCCGAGATATTTGTTGCCCGCAGAATCCTTGCGCAGAATCATGTCGTTGCAGGTCTGGATGAGCGGGTTCATGTTGGTCAGTTCATAATCCTGTATAAAATCCGTCAGACCAGTCATTTTCAGTTGCAGTGCCATAGTTTTAACTCCACCTTTTCACAATTCTCTCTTTCCTTAATATGTGCCAAAATGCCGAAAAAATTGTACTCTAAGGAAATACAAGCTCAGTATACCATATTGTTCTCCTGATTTCCAGCCCTAATTGTACAAAATAACATTCTTTTTTGTAATGAAAACGTAAAAATTGTGACTATCGACAAAAAGTACGAAAATGTGACGGAAATTCCTTACATATTTAGGGCAAAATATACCCAAAGAAAGCAATTACGCGCCATATATGAGCAACATTTTTGCGTTATCTGTGTTATATTGTACAGTTCATTCTGTTTTGATGAATTTCTCTGCGTTTTTTCGCTTATCATCTCCGCTTCCGCGCTCCTCTCTCCCGCAGCGGACAGAAGGCAGCCGGACAACCGCCCACGCTATCACACGGCGGCACACTGGAGAACAGCGGAAAAGGAAACTATTTGCGGACAAAAACGGCAAAACATACATTGCTCTTTTTCCCCCGTCATTATATAATATATCATACGATTCGTATAAAATCTGTAGAAGAAGGGATTGCATGATACTATCCATACTGGCTCGTCCGCTGCTGGGCGCAGTCATCGGGTATTGTACCAATTATATTGCGGTAAAGATGCTGTTTCGCCCGCGCAAGCCGATTTTGCTGTTCGGACGGCAGCTGCCGTTTACTCCGGGTGTTATTCCCAAGCGTCAGGCACGTTTGGCGCATTCTGCCGGACGCGTTGTCGGCGCACAGCTGCTGACGCAGGATGCCATCGGGAGAGAGCTGCTGTCGGACGAAACGCGTCAGGCGGTGCGCGATGCGGTTTCCGCATGGATCGCGCGACAGAGCGAAAACCCCGCGCCCCTCGGTGAGCTGCTGGAGCAGCAGACCGGAACGGACAAGTACCGCTCGTTCCGTGAGGGCGTATATCGCGACGTGACCGATCACGCCGTTGAGCGCGTGCAGGAGATGGATCTGGGCGATACGGTCGCGCAGCAGGTGCTGACCGCCGTGCAGGAAAAGGTCAAAGGCTCTCTGCTGGCAATGATGCTGAACGACGAGATGCTCCAAGGCTTTTCCGCCCCCATTGCCAAAAAGATCAATGAATATCTGTCGGAAAACAGCGAGCAGCTTCTTGCTCCGGCGGTGTGTGACGAGCTGAATCAGCTGGAGCACAAGACCGCAGGCGAGTTGGTGCGCTATCTGCTGGACAGCGGCGTGGATGTGCCGGAGTTGGGCGTCACGCTGTATGAAGCCGTTGTGACCAAACATCTGCCGGATATGCTGAAGACCGTCGATGTGGCAGGCATTGCCGAGCGGCAGATCGCCGCCCTATCGGCAGAGGAGCTGGAAAAGATGGTGCTGTCCGTCATGAAGCGGGAGCTGTCCGCCGTTGTCAATCTGGGGGCACTGATCGGCTTTGTCCTCGGCCTGCTCAATCTGTTGTGGTGAGGTGCGGAAACGTGAAGCAGAGAAATGCAAGAGATATTTCAATCAAGCTGGATTACCAAACGGTCAAGCAGTCACTCGAACCGGTGTCACGTGCCATTCGCCCCTATCGGGAAACCATGGAACGTTCCAAATGGTACCGACATCTGCGCACCATCAACCACCACCGCAGGCTGGTACGGCAGTATTGCTTCCGCGTCGGCTTATATCGACAGGGACTGATGCACGATCTGTCTAAGTATTCGCCGG
This sequence comes from bacterium, assembly GCA_963595115.1. Taxonomy (GTDB): domain Bacteria; phylum Bacillota; class Clostridia; order Oscillospirales; family Butyricicoccaceae; genus Butyricicoccus_A. The sequence continues at coordinate 1,297 of CAVBHI010000237.1, read as the reverse complement.
TGGAATTTCTGGTTGGCGCAAAATATTTTCAGGGCGATCAAAGCCCGAATAACGCCGAGCGCGTGGATCGCGGCGTCAGTCTGGCGTGGCTGCATCATAAGGGACGCAACAAGCATCATTTTGAATATTGGATCGACTACGCGATAAACCGTCAGGAAGGCGACCCTATGCTGACGGGAATGGAAATGCCGGTCGAATATATTGTGGAGATGTTCTGCGACCGCGTTGCCGCCAGCAAAACCTACCGCGGCAGCGCCTACCGCGACAGTGACCCATGGGATTATTACATTGGCGGCTACGCCAAGGTATTGATGCATCCGCATACGCGCGAGCTGCTGTCCACCATGCTGAAAATGCTGGCAGAAGAGGGCGAGGACGCGACATTTGCGTATATTCGAGAAGAAATCCTGCACCGGTGAGACCGTAGCAGGCAAACGTGAGATTAAAAACAGGTATGAGGTTAAAAAATGAAGTGTCCGAACTGTGGAAGCGAGATTGCGGAAAAGAACATCCTGTGTGCCAACTGCGGCGCACTGGTGAAAAAACGTTTGACGCCAGAGGAGTATGCGCGCAAATACTGGCTGGAGCAACAGCAGCAGAAAGCAGAAGCGCTTGGGGAGCATCTCACTGCGACGGCATCGACACCGGAGGAGGTGTTCCATACTGTCGCGAAAACAGCACGGGGGACGGCATCCAAGCCGATTGACCCGACTCCCATATCCATTATTGAGGAAGATCTGACGCCCAATCCTATGGCAGACCGGATTCAGGCGCTGATGAAGGAGTTGGATGCCGACCGCAAATCGTTCGGCGCAACCCCCATAGTCAAGTGGCGCACGCCGACTGAGCCGCAAGCACCTCGTGTATCCAAGACTGCCGAGAAACCGGCATCCGAACCAACACCGGCGAAACCGGTGTCGTCCTTTGCAGCAACGGCAGCCGCACGGCAGGAGAATTTCCCTCCTGCCCCACCGAAAACAACACCTTTTATTGAGGAAGAAAAATCTGCCGTATCCGTGCCGTCGGCACTGGATGCGTTGTCGGAGGTAGCATCCATCTTCACCCCGAAGGAACGGTCATCCGATATTCTCCACCGCCCTCAACCGGAAAAGGATACCGCCGCAATAACAGCCGATCCAGAACCGGAGCAAGCGCCGGAGAACGCGCCCGAAGCACGTGAATCCGAGGAAAAAGCCACGGAAACGTCATCGGCACAAGCCGTCAACCCCAATCCGTCCGACGAGCAACCGGAAGCCGATGCCCCGCAGGCATCGAAGGTGCAGCCATCGCCAGTCGC
>CAVBHI010000236.1:0-5058 GCA_963595115.1 bacterium | reverse complement strand
GCCCAACAAAACAACCGTCAGCGCCACAGCAACCAGCGCAAAAAAGCAAACAACACCGCCAATCACATTGCCAATGCGTTCCTGACTGCGTGCGCCGATGTATCGGCTGATGACGACCGTAACACCCATGGTCAAGCCACTGATGACAAACGTTACCAAATTAATAATACTGCTTCCGGTCGAGACGGCAGAAATGCCCGCCGTCGTACCAAACCAACCAACGACCAAAAGATCAACAGCGCCGTACATGGCTTGCAATACCAGTGCGCCGAATACCGGCACCATAAACCGCAGCAGCTTCCAGAAAATACTGCCGTCCGTAAAATTTCCTACGTTCGTTTTTTCCATGCAACTCCTTCTTTCTTCCTGTAAGTTATGCCTATTATAGTCTTTTCTTACGCGAATGTCGATGCGCGTTTTCATCGAAAATCCAGCATCATTCCTCCAAATTACAAAGCAAATTGCGGCTTCTTTTTGTCAGCAGTGTAACAAGCGTTTGACATACTTCATCGGTTTCTTTATACTGTTCTTGTAACATCCGCTTATCAAAATTCACCGTGCCGAGACTCCTCTATGAACCATCGCATGGGACAACTTTTTTATTTGACAAACAAGGAGCAACACTGCCATGAAACATTTAAAATTTTCCTTCTGGGTCTTTCTCTTTCTTTTTGCGCTGGGGAGCGTGCTGTCGCTGGTCGGTCTGTTTTTCAGCGCCTATACCGATCGCATCAATCCGTTTTTGATTTTCGGACCGCTTCTGCTCATTTTGAATCTCGCCTCTCTGCTGTATGCAGAATACAAGCTTCGACTAAAAAAGTTTGGCAAGTCCGAGGGAGCAGACACCATTATCTCTCGTCTGCCGATTCAGCTTCGCCCGCTTCAGCTCGGCTTGATTATTGCTATGCTGGCAGAGCTTGTTGTCGGATTGCTGCTTACCAGCATTGCCCCCACCATGACCTACAGCTACATCACCTCTTTTTTGTGCTGTCTGATCTGTTTTCAGCTCATTCTGTATATTGTTACGCTGGTGCTGTATCGCAATAAAACCTGATCTGCTCTCCTCATACAAATACCAGCAGGTACAAAATATGCAAGGCAGGATAAATTCCTGCCTTGCATATTTTTGCGAGATATTTTAATTACCTATTGCAGCAGCGCTATCCTGCCGCCTCCATCATCGTCTCCGCGAATACCGCATATCCTCGCGTTGGGTTGTTCACCAGCACATGCGTGACCGCGCCGACCAGCTTGCCGTTTTGCAAAATCGGACTGCCGCTCATGCCCTGTACAATGCCGCCCGTCTTATCCAACAGCTCCTCGTCTGTCACACGAATCACCATTGCACGCGTACCACGGTGTGTTATTCGCTCGATTTCAACGTCATACCGCTCGGGTTTTGTACCGCCGATACAGGTCAAAAGCTCCGCCTTGCCGGTTGTCACCTCACTTCTTTCTGCTACCGCAACGCTCTTGCCGCGAACGCAGGCAGGGAGCATCGTACCGAAAATACCGACGTCGGTATTCTGCTCAATCTCCCCCAATGTTTGCTCCACATCGAACGCACCCAGCAGCTGTCCCGGTTCTCCTCGTTTGCCAACCTGTATTCCGACAACCGCTGCCGGCATCAGGCTTCCATTCTCCAGCGGCAGCTTCGTTCCGCTGTCCACCTCACATACCGCATGTCCCAGCGCACCAAATGCTCCCGTTTGGGGATCAATATACGTCACCGTTCCGATTCCTGCCATACTGTCGCGTACCAGCAACCCCAGATGATACATCCCATCTGCCCGACTTTTTACCGGCTGTACCGTCACGCGGATATCCACATCCTCTCGCTGTCCCTCCAGCACCACATCATGTCCTCCGCTGTCTTGTACTGCGGCGGCAAATTCCTTACCCGATGAGATTTCTGTCCCATTGACGGAATACAGGATGTCACCGCTCCGCAGTCCCGCTTTTTTGGCCGGACATTGTTCTCCTGCTGTGGTCTGCACCTTGCTCATTCCGCAGACAACCACGCCTTTTGCCGTCATGCGCACACCAATCGGCATTCCCGACACAATGACCCTCTGTGCTGCCAGCGCCGACGGTGACAGCACTGCAACCAACAGCATGAGACAGACCAGCTTTCGTTGTTTCCGCATCGCCTCACTCCCTTTCCAGGAATAGCATGGCTCAAAGCGGGAACACTTATCAGTATCAATAGTTGGCGCGGCACACAGCTCCTGCCGCGTTTCTCTGTGCTCTGCCAAATTCGGAAAACTATCTCTTGCACTGCGTTTGATTCTTTGGTAAAATAAGGATGAGGTGAAGACTATGCGCGTGGCAATCATTGGCTCTCGTTCTGTACAATTGGAATCTTTACACGAACTTCTCGTTCTTCTTCCACTCGGCACACATGAAATCATATCCGGCGGCGCAGAAGGAGCCGATCAGATTGCCGAACAAATCGCTCACGAATTATCTCTGCCGATCACCGTCTTTCGTCCGGATTACGCGCATTATCAACGGCGCGCTCCGCTTTTGCGCAATGACGCCATCGTCCGCTATGCTGATTATGTTATTGCGTTGTGGGATGGCAAATCCCGCGGCACGGCACATGTTATTGAACGTTGTATCCAAGAGTATACACCGGTTCGTGTATTTTTATGCCGCGATGGCAAACTGACCCCGACGCTGTTCGGAAAAGATCGATTGTTGTAATCACTCCTATGTCCCACTACCTGGCGGATTCGGGACTTGCACCCGTTAGAAACGTGCGCCACCAGGCGCACCTTCAAAAAGTCCTGCGGCAATCCATATGCCGCAGGACTTTTTTTGCATCAATATACTCTTTTACCGAATATGCACCGTATTAATATCCACCAGCTCGCAGCTCTGAATATCCGTGCTGCCCTCCAGACACCGCAGCAGAGCGGATGCCGTATCAATTGCCGTCAGGCACGGAATCGCATGCTCTACCGTGCAGCGGCGAATGCGAACCGAACCAAGCTCCGGATGGCGTCCCTTGACCGATGTCGTAATGACATAATCCATCTCGCCGGATTCAATCAGATCAATCATATTCGGCGACGGTTCGTCAACATTACGCACCGCATTGGTTGCTACCATATGGCGGTTGAGGACGTTTGCCGTACCCGGCGTTGCATACAGCTCAAAGCCCAGCTCCGCAAAGCGCTCAGCAATGCTGATAATTTCCTGCTTGTCGGAGTCCTTGACGGAAATCAGCACCTTGCCCTTCTTCTTCAGAGTGAAGCCGGCGCCCATCATGCCCTTGAGCAGTGCCTCACGGAACGAGGTGGAAACACCCAGAACCTCACCGGTGGACTTCATCTCCGGTCCCAACTGCGTATCCAAATCACGCAGCTTTTGGAATGAGAACACCGGAACCTTGACGGCATAGTGCTCCGTCTCCGGATACAGCCCCGTGCCGTACTCCATATCACGCAGCTTTTCTCCGAACATGCAGCGCGTTGCCAGATCTACCATCGGTACGCCCGTAATCTTAGAGATATACGGAATGGTACGCGATGAGCGCGGGTTGACCTCAATCACGTAGACCTCGTCATTGTACAAAACAAACTGGATATTAACCAGACCAATAACCGCAAGCTCCTTTGCCAGCTTTTCCGTGTACTCGACGATCGTCTTCTTGTGCTTTTCTTCAATCGTAATCGACGGATAGACGGAAATCGAGTCACCCGAATGGATACCGGCGCGTTCCAAATGCTCCATAATGCCCGGAATCAGGATATCCTCGCCGTCACAAATCGCATCAACCTCAATTTCACGACCCATCAGGTACTTATCAACCAGAACCGGGTTTTCAATCTTGGTACGGGTAATGATACGCATATATTCGCGAATATCCGCTTCCGTAAATGCGATTTCCATACCCTGTCCGCCCAGAACGTAGGACGGGCGAACCAGCACCGGATAACCCAGCTCATCGGCAACCTTAACCGCCTCTTCCTCGGTGAATACCGTGTCGCCCTTTGCGCGCGGAATACCCGTCTTGTTCAGGATGACATCGAACTTCTCGCGATCCTCTGCCGCATCAATGCTCCACGCCGGTGTACCCAGAATCGGAACACCCAGTGACTCCACATGCTCTGCCAGATTAATTGCGGTCTGTCCACCAAACTGAACAATCGCCGCATCCGGCTTCTCGGCTTCAACGATGCCCGTGACATCCTCCGGTGTCAGCGGCTCAAAGTACAGGCGATCCGCCGTGTCAAAGTCGGTGGAAACCGTCTCCGGGTTATTATTGACAATGACCGTCTCACAGCCCAGCTTTTGCAGTGCCCAAACCGAGTGAACCGAGCAGTAGTCAAATTCAATACCCTGACCAATGCGGATCGGACCAGAACCCAGAACCATAACCTTCTTCTTGCCCGTGCTCGGCTTGACCTCGCTTTCGTCGTCATAGGTCGAGTAGTAATACGGCGTCTCCGCCTCAAACTCCGCCGCGCAGGTGTCTACCGTCTTGTAGACCGGACCGCGGTGGACGTTTTCACAGGACTTGCCGGACAGGCGCGTGATGACCTTATCCGTAAAGCCGAACTTCTTCGCCGCCAGATACAGCTCCGGCGTCAGCTCGTCCGCCTGCTCCAGCGTGTGCTCCATGTTGATGATGCGCTGGAAGCCTTCGAGGAACCAGGTATCAATCAGCGTGATCTCATGAATCTCATCCACCGTCAGCAGACCGCGGCGCAGCGCCTCGCAGATCGAGAAAATGCGCTCATAGTCGCACTGCTTGACCTTTGCGACAACCTCTTCGTCGCTCAGCTTGGAAATCAACGGCATGGACAGCGAATCGACCTTCATCTCAATCGAGCGAACCGCCTTCATCATCGCGCCCTCAAAGCTGTTGGAGATCGACATGATTTCACCGGTTGCCTTCATCTGCGTGCCCAACGACTTATCCGCATAGACGAATTTGTCAAACGGCCAGCGCGGGAACTTTACAACGATATAGTCCAGCGTCGGCTCAAAACAGGCAACTGTCTTTCCGGTAACGGCATTGGTCAGCTCGTCCAGGCCGTAGCCAATGGC
>CAVBHI010000235.1:0-7169 GCA_963595115.1 bacterium | reverse complement strand
GTATCGTCTTTATCGACGAGATTGACACCATCGGTAAAAAGCGTGACGGTTCGGGCATCGGCGGCAATGACGAGCGCGAGCAGACGCTGAACCAGCTGCTCAGCGAGATGGACGGCTTTGACGGAAAGAAGGGCGTTGTCATCTTGGCGGCGACCAACCGTCCGGAGACACTGGACAAGGCGCTGCTGCGTCCGGGACGCTTTGACCGCCGCATTCCGGTGGAGCTGCCGGATTTGAAGGGACGTGAAGCGATTCTGCGCGTTCATGCAAAGAAAATTCGCATGGAAGCGGACATTGACTTTTCGCTGATTGCACGCTCGACCTCTGGCGCATCCGGTGCGGAGCTGGCGAATATCATCAACGAAGCGGCGCTGCACGCGGTGCGAAATCGCCGGATGATGGTCAATCAGACTGATCTGGAGGAGAGCGTTGAGGTCATTCTGGCGGGACAGCAGCGCAAGGGCGCGGTTATCTCGCCGCATGAGAAGGAAGTTATCGCGTACCACGAGGTCGGTCATGCAATGGTTGCCGCCCTGCAAAAGCACACAGCGCCGGTTCACAAGATTACGATTATTCCGCGAACCTCCGGCGCGCTGGGCTATACGATGCAGGTCGATGAGGAAGAGCATGTCCTGATGACCAAGGAAGAGGCGTTTAACAAGATCGTCACGTTTACGGGCGGACGTGCGGCGGAGGCATTGATGTTTGACTCCGTGACCACGGGCGCATCCAATGACATTGAGCAGGCAACGCGCATCGCCCGCGCAATGATTACCCGCTTTGGTATGAGCGATGACTTTGGCATGGTTGCGCTGGAGTCGGTGAACAATCCGTATCTGAGTGCGGACACCTCGCTGAGCTGTTCGCAGGAAACCGCGACGCAGATTGACCGCGAGGTTATCGCGCTGGTTGGTCAGGCATACAATAAGGCGCTCGAACTGCTGCGTGGCAATATGCGCCGCCTGAATACGATTTCACGCTACCTGCTGGAACGGGAAACGCTGACGGGCGAAGAGTTTATGGAGCTGTTTGAGCAGTGCGAGGAAGAGCCGCAGAAGCGGATTGAGCCGCCGACAGAGACGCCGTGCGAAAGCGAGGACGCAGGTGCAGAAGCTGCTGTACCGGAGACCGATTCGGCTTCGACGACAGAGACACGGGAGGACACACCGGACAAAACGGAATCTCCGCGTGGAGAGACACCGGACGAATAAACAAAACGATTGGTTGAAGAGAGCCGCAGCGAGGAATTTCGCTGCGGCTCTTTTGCGCGAAATGGGAAATGCCACGCCGGAGAATGTGGAAAAATCAACACATTGTCGAGAAATGTAAAAATTATTGACTGAATTCTTACAAAACGGTTGCAAAATGGTTACAAAATGGTGTATAGTGAAGAGGTCAAGAATAGAACCACAAGAAAACCGGCTCGATTCCGAGCAAAAAGAAAGGATGTAGCGCATTGATAACAAAGCGACTGTTCAGCGTATTGCTGGCGGCGGCAATGGTCGGAACGACGGTTCCGGTCAGTGCGGTTGACTTGAACGAGGAAGAGACCACTTCCATTCAGGCGGCACAGGAAGTAGACGCGGCAGATACTGACAGCGGCACTGCGGCAGAGAGCGTGACGGAAGAAGACGAGCAGGATCCGGAGGCATATCGCTCAACTCACGAAGAGACGGACAGCGACATCAACCTGGACGGCATCCGCGTACTGGCGGGCGCATCCGTTACCAGTATTTACACCCAAAAATCCTATCGCGTACCGACGAGCGCGGAGGTTTCACACGGCATTGATGTCTCGAAGTGGTGTGATGACATCAACTGGACCAAGGTTGCCAAGGCGGGAACAGAGTTTGCGATTATCCGTGTTGGCTACACTGGCTACGGCAACGGCAAACAGGTGAAGGATTCAAAGTTTGAGAGGAATATCACAAAGGCGGCAGAGGCAGGCGTGCCGGCAGGCGTTTACATTTATTCACAGGCAACGACCAAGAGCGAAGCGAGGGCAGAAGCAAACTTTTGTCTGAATGCAATCAAGGGCTACAAGGTTTCGCTTCCGATTGTAATGGATGTGGAATTCGCAGACGATGCGAACGGTCATACCGGACGGCTGTATAACGCGAAGCTGAGCAAGAGCGAACAGACAAACGTCTGCCTGGCGTTTTGCGAGACAATTGCGGCGGCGGGATATACGCCGATGGTATACGCGAATCGCTCCATGCTGGAAGACAACATGAATCCGGATAAGATCAGTGAAAAATACCCGATTTGGATGGCAAATTATACGACATCCAGCAGCTACAGCGGCGATTATGCGGTTTGGCAGTATTCCGAGAGCGGCTCGGTCAGCGGTATCAGCTGTTCCGTTGACTGCAACTTTGGGTTTGATCTGTCCAAGCTGATGGGAAAGGATAACAATGTCGAATCTGCCGATGAGATTACCCTGAGCGACAGCACAAAGAGTGTGACGATTGGCGATTCCTTCTCGTTGAGTGCATCGGTGACGCCGAGCGAGATGACGGAGAACCTGAAATGGACGTCCACCAAGTCGAGTGTGGCAGAGGTATCGTCCTCCGGCGAGGTAACGACCGTCGGCGTTGGTAAGGCAAAAATCAAGGCAACCATCGGCAACACGACAGCGGTTTGTACGGTAACGGTAAAGCCGGCATCCACGGAGCTGACCGAGCTTCGCGCAACGGCAAAAGGCAATGTCAAGGCGACATGGACAGCGGCGAACGGCGCGGAGAAATACAATGTCTTCCGTTCGGACACCGGCGAAAATGACAGCTTCCGGTACATTGGCTGGACAACGAAAACCTCCTATAAGGACAAGACGGTGGATCACGGTAATACCTATTATTACCGCGTGCAGCCGCTTTCCGTTGTCAATAACACGGAATATCAGGGGGAAGCCAGCGAGGCAAAGAGTGTGGTTGCCGGTGTGGGCACGACCGACGTTACGATCAGCGCATCCGAAGCAAAGCTGGAGATCGGCAAGCAGACAACCCTGACCGGCAGCGTCGCTCCGGCCGATGCCAGTGAGCCGATTTCGTGGAAGACCAGCAACAGCAAGGTGGCAACGGTCAGCAATGGCATCATTACGGCAAAGGGTGTCGGCACGGCAACGATTACCGCCGTTTCGGACGGACACAGCGCGTCGTGTAAGGTCACAGTGACACCGAAGCAGACGACAATCCAGAAGCTCAAGAAGGTCAAATCCGGCGCGGTCTCCGTCACTTGGAAGTCGTCATCGGGTGCAGAACGGTACTATGTCTACCGCTCCTCAACCGGTGTAAACGGTAGCTTCCACCGTGTCAAATCCACAAAAAAGACATCGTTGAAGGAGACGAACCTCAAGAAGGGAAAGCGGTATTATTATCGCGTCACCGCGATTAAAACCGTAGACAGTGTGCGCTACCGGAGCAAGGCTTCGGTGACGAAAAGCGTTCACGCATAAGCAATATAGACATCCCGTGCCATAGGCATGGGATGTTTTGCTATCCGCAACGGCGTGATGTGTTCGCGAGACGGATATAAAAACTCCCGCCTGCTTGTTCGGCAGACGGGAAGCTCCATGCTATTGCAGCAATTGGGCGATGTCCGGAAACGGAGCGACCGAACGCGCCAGGATGCCATGCATGTAAGCGATGGCGATACCGTAGTTGGTCATCGGAATGCTCTCATCCAAGGCGTGGGCACAGCGATATTTCATCTCGCGTTCGTTGAGCATACATCCGCCGCAGTGGATAATCAGACGATAGGCGGATAGATCCTCTGGAAATTCGCCGCCGCTGGTGAATTGGTAGTCCAGCTGCTTGCCGGTGTACTGTGCAATCCAGCGCGGCAGCTTGACAGTGCCGATGTCATCACACTGACGGTGGTGGGTACAGCCTTCGGCAATCAAGACACGGTCGCCGTCAGACAATCGGTCGAGTGTGCGCACGCCGCGCACCGCCTCGGTCAAGATTCCCTTGAAGCGTGCCATCAGGATGGAAAAGGAGGTCAGAGCAACCTCGTCCGGTGTGTCGCGGGAAACTTGACCGAATGCCTGACTGTCGGTAATCACAATGCGCGGTTTGTCCCTGAGCCGCGTCAGCGCGTCCGGCAACTCGCTTTCGCGCACGACCATGGAACATGCGCCGGATTCCAAAATGTCACGGATCGTCTGCTGCTGCGGCAGAATCAGACGTCCCTTTGGCGCGGCGGAATCAATCGGAACGACGAGAATCGCGACGTCACCGGCGGTAAGCAGGTCGCCGACCAGACGCCGACCGCTGTGCGGGTCGATGACGAGACGCGCCAAGCGTTCCTTTAATGCGGGAATGCCGTCACCGGTGCGGGCGCTGACCGCTATGCCGCCGTCCTCCGGCGTCCAATCCGGGGCGAGATCCGCCTTGTTGTAAACAATAATATATGGAATATTTTTCTGCGAGAGCCGAGCTATGAGATCGGTATACGGTGCATCAAGTGGTTCTCCGGCGGCGGCGACGACAAGGGCGGCATCGCAGCGGTTCATGACGGATTTGGCACTGCGCACACGCTGTGCGCCAAGCTCACCTTCGTCATCCAGACCGGGGGTGTCAATCAGCAGAACCGGACCGAGCGGAAGCAGCTCCATTGCCTTGGAAACCGGATCGGTGGTCGTTCCGGCAATATCGGACACGATGGCGAGCGCCTGTCCGGTTACGGCGTTGATCAAGCTGGATTTTCCGGCGTTTCTTCGCCCGAAAATGCCAATATGGACGCGTTCCGATTTGGGGGCATCGTTCATTCCCATACAAATTCTCTCCTTTCCACAACGTGGGGATATTGTCTGTATTATACGATGCTCTGCGTGAAAAAGTAAAGAGACCCAAAGAAGTAGGAACGCCGGTCGCTTGCATTCATTTAGCGAATATGCTACGATACCAACGAGATCAGACAAAGGAGCTTGTGGATATGAAACGGATTTATATTGCGGGATTTGACGTATTTTATCCGGATGCAATACAGAGAGGCGCACAGATGAAGATCGCGTGCGCGGAGCATGGATGGATTGGGCTGTTTCCGTTTGACAACGAGGCGGATACGCCGAAGGAAATTTTTGAGGGCAATCTATCCATGATTCGACAGGCGGATACCATTGTTGCAAATCTGAATCCCTTTCGCGGACAGGAGATGGACAGCGGCACGGCGTTTGAAATTGGCTTTGCTCATGCGCTGGGTTTGGATGTCTGGGGGTATCTGGACGATGATACACCGATGCGCGATCGCCTTGGTGAGATTGATGAGGACGGATTTTCAGTGGAAAATTTCGGCTATCCGATTAATTTGATGATTGCAGAGCCGGCGCATATCGTGCGCGGTACGTTTCGCGACTGCTTAGATGCAATGGAGAGCGCACAGGGCGGATGACTCACGCAGGGAACCGCAGCGGCGGCGGACAACGGTGTCATCGGCGCGGAAATGGTGATGCAGAGCGCGAAATTCTCCAAGGGATTCGCTGGAGAGACGGCGTAAACTGGCGTGTTGCTTCATGATTGCTTTCCTCCTGAATCAGTATCTGTAAGCAGGATACCCGCTTTGCGTAGGGTATATTCTTGCTTCGTTTTGCAGATGCTGAGACGGGGTGAGGATGGATGAAGCATTGGGAAAATACGGCGGCGCTTGTCACACTGGGAAGCTGGGGGTATCCGCTGCTGGAAATTATCTGGCGCGGATGGTCGCATTGGTCGATGGCGCTGGCGGGCGGTGTGTGCTTTGGCTTGCTGGGACAGGTGTCGGAGCGGCTGCACAAAAAGCATGTGCTGCTGCGGTGTGCAGCGGGTTCGGCAGCGATTACGGCGGTGGAGCTGTTGTTTGGCTGCGTGTTTAATTTGGCACTGCACCTGCAGGTATGGGACTATTCCGAAGAATGGCTGAATTTGGGCGGACAGATCTGCGTCCGCTATAGCTTGATTTGGTTTGTTCTGAGCGCGCCGGTTATGCTGGCGGCGGACTGGTTGGGACGAGATCCCATACGACAAGAAAAATGGACGGGAGAACGACAACATGCTTCTGGCAATCAATGTACAAAATACCTTTATCACACTGAGCTGCTTCCGCAGGGGAGAGCTGAAGACCGTGACACAGCTGGCGACAGAGCCGCACCACACGGCGGATCAATATGCATGTGCGATTCAGGACGTTCTGAATCTGCATCATGTCGAGCGGGAGCAAATCGGCGGAACGGTGCTGTGCTCCGTTGTTCCGGCGTTGACCAAGGCGCTGCGCATGGCGGTGGAAATATTGTTTCATTGCCCTGTCGTGACGGTATCCGCCGGAGTCAAGACCGGACTGAATATGAAGATTGACAATCCGCACATGCTGGGCAGCGATTTGGTCAGTCTGGCGGTGGAAGCGGTGTCCCGCGGGAAACTGCCGTGTGTGGTGGTGGATCTCGGCACGGCGACAACGTTCACAACCGTGGACAAGCAGGGCGTTATGGTCGGCACGGCAATTGCACCGGGCGTTCGGCTGGGACTGGAAGCGCTGCGAGAGCAGGCGGCACAGCTTCCGTCGGTCACACTGGATGAGCGCGTTCCGTTGATTGGAAAAAATACGATGGATGCGATTCGCTCCGGCATTTTATATGGCGCGGCAAGCCTGACAGACGGCATGATTGACCGAATGCGGGAGCAGCTTGGACAGCCGCTGACCGTGTATTTGACCGGACATTACGCGGCTCAAATTGCGCCGCTGATGCGTGAGCCGGTAGAGGCAGAGCCGTATTTGGCGCTCATGGGGCTGCAAAAGATTTGGGAGCGAAATAAAAAGAAATCACCGGACAAAGGCTGAGTAAAGGACAAAAGGGAAAGCAATATATCAAAACCGCTTGTCTCAGATGAGATGAGCGGTTTGTGTGCGTTCGGCGTTTTTGGGGATGCGGCTGCGGTGTATGGATGGTATGCCTGATAAGATGGTTGGCAGAAAAGATGCCATCTGCTCGTTTTTTTCCAACTTTTATGGGATTTTTCGTGATTTTTTTTTGATTTTATTGTATACTGTTGAATGAAGACGATAGAAGAGGGCGGCGCAGCGGCGAGCCCTTACAACAAACAGGAGGATTGGTTAGGCAAGATGAAGCATCAGACCTTATGCGAGCTGTTCCGCAGCAAAGAACAGTATCTGAACCGAGAAGTGCAGGTCAAGGG
>CAVBHI010000234.1:0-10209 GCA_963595115.1 bacterium | reverse complement strand
GGGTGATTTACTCCAGTGTCAGCAGTTCATTCTTCAGGAAGGACTCCTTGCAGCGGAATGCAATCTTGGTGGACTGTGTTCCGTCGATGACACCCGGCGTCGCCTTGCGTCCGGTCGTCACGCAGTCGCAGAACTCTTCCATCTCGGTGATGTATGCATCGTGCCAACGAGTGATGAAGTCCTGATAGCACTCACGGCAAACGCCGTGTTCGCTCATAACCTCGACCAGAGAATCCGTCGGAACGGAAGCGATGCGCAGCGTGCCGCGTGTACCAACGATTTCGGTCTCAACATGTGAGCCGTGTGCGGCAGCGCGTCCGGCAAAGAAGAATGCCATTGCGTCATTTTCCATCTGCATCAGACCGCTGACATTGTCGCCGTCGTCCCAATCCTTGTACTGCTTGAATTCATAGCAGCCGCCGATTGCCCAGAGCTTGCTGACCTCGGAGTCCGTTAGCCAACGAATCAGATCAAAGTCATGGATGGACATATCAATGAACTGACCGCCGGAGCGCGGTGCGTATTCCAGCGTGCCGTCGATGATGGAAATCGGATCCTGCGAGTAGCAGCGAACCAGAATGACATCGCCGATGTCGCCGTTCTCCATCTTCTTCTTGGCAATCTGATAGGAGTGGTCATAGCGGCGCATGAAGCCGAGCATAAAGGTCAGCTCCGGATGAGAGGCAATAATTTCCTCGGCTTCCTTGCACTTTTCCACGGTGTCCGCCAGCGGCTTTTCGCAGAAAACATGCTTGCCGGCATCCATTGCCAGACGAATCATCTCAACGTGCGATGCGGTGTTGGTGATGACAGCAACCGCCTCGACATTCGGGTCATTGCACAGATCCTTCGGATCGCGGTAGACGGCAGTGACGCCCAATTCCGCGGCAACCTCCTTCGCGCGGTCAAAGTTCGCGTCGGCAATCGCGGTCAGTTCGCAGGCAGGAACGCGGTTGGCGATGTTGCAGGCGTGCTCATAGCCCAGACGGCCGACACCGATGATACCAATTTTCAGCTTTTTCATGTTCTCTCTCTCCTTATAAGTTGTTGAGTGGTTTTTATCTTGCGTTGTATTACAGTCCGGTATGCTGCTTGACACAAGCGCGTGCCATGCGGGCGTAGTCAAGCGGATTGGCAATGGCGGGGTCTTGCTCCGCCTCGACAACCAGCCAGCCCTCGTAATGGTATTCATCCAGCAGCCGGAATACCGTCGGGAAGTCAACACAGCCTTCCGGATCACCCGGTACGGTGAACACGCCTTCCGGAATCGACCGGAGGAAGCTCTTGTTTTCGGCATAGCATTTCTCCATTGCCGGACGACGCACGTTTTTCAGATGCACGTGACCGATGCGGTCATGATGCTTCTTCAGAATTTCAATGGGATCTTCGCCGGAGAAGGTCAAATGACCGGTGTCATAAATCATGCTGACATACTTCGGGTCTGTCATGGCGAGCATACGGTCGATCTCATCGGTTTTCTGCACGGTTGTTGTCATGTGATGATGATAGACGATTTTCATTCCGTTGTCTGCGGCGATGCGTCCGAGGTGATTCAGTCCCTTGGTCAATACTTCCCACTCGTCATCGTTGAGCACCTTTTTGTTGGAAAGCGGTGTGTTCCACTGGTGCTGAATGGAAAACGATTGATCCGAGGTGTTGATGATGGAGGCGCCGATGGACTTGAGAAAGTTCATGTGATCCACAAAGGCGCGCTCGTTGTGCCACATTGGCTGCTCGTTGAGATAGGTGCTGATCCAGCCGGTAATGGCGGAGATGCCGCGGCGTCCCAACTCCTTGTTGAGAATGGCGGGATCACGGGGGAACTGACAGCCGATTTCCGTGCCGACATAACCTGCCAGCGCGATTTCACTGATGGTCTGGAGGAAGCTGTTTTCCGCTCCCATCTCTGGCATATCGTCCTCCGTCCATGCGATCGGGGCGATGCCGATTTTTACCTTGTTCGGGTCTAGCATAGAAGAATTCCTTCCTTTCCTTGGGGTATGGTGTCAAACTGTTCCTTGTGCTTACAGTGTAACAGCTTGTGGGTAGAGTTTCTTTTAACTTCTTGGTTTGGTTAAAAAAACGAAGAAAGTATGATAATGATGGAAAAATGACGGTAGAAGGCGGAACGATACGGTGATTTTTGTGCAAAAGAGGGAAAAACTCCGCGCAGTATTTGAACCGCCACCGTCTGGATTTTTGAAAATCCTGCTTTTCCGTGCCAGACTTACAGGAACGGACGGGTGTGCTCTGCGCCCATTCGGATGACCTCCTCGGTCGGCATATCCCAGTATTCCGGACGGAACAGCTCCAGGCAGGCAGGTCCGTCATAGCCGACGGCACGTACCGCATCGGCAATCTCCGGAATGGGAATGACACCCAAACCGGGCATCAGACGATGGCAGTGATCCAAAATGCCGAGCGGAAGATCCTCGCAGTCGTTGATATGAAAAACAAACAGCTTTTCCTTCGGAATTTTGCGGATGAAATCCACATCGGCGCATTTATCATGCAGATAGACGTTGATACAGTCCACGGTCAGACCAACGCTGTCGCGATTGACGGCACGGACGATTTCCCACGCCTGACGCATGCTGTTGACGCACCATCGGCGGTCGCCGATCGGTTCAAAGGACAGCTTAACGCCGTAAGGCTCGGCGATATCGGCAAGTGTGTGAAGAACCGCCACGGAGTCGTCAAAAATCTCCTGCTCGTTCCTGGTGCACACCTCATCCGTCACGGTTGGGACGACGATGAGGTAGGGGTTGCCGATTTCCTGTGCCATTTTACAGCCGAAGGTGAATAGCTCCACCAGCTTTTCCCACTGCTCCGGCGTGCAGAAATTGATGTTTTCGATGGAGTTAAAGGCAAAGGGCTTGAGGTGACTTTTGGCAAAGAACGCCTTCAGCTCCTCTGTCGTGTGTGTTTTCAGATACTCTTGAAGCATATCAAGACGAAGCTCAATGTAGTCGTAGCCATATTTTTCACAGAACAGCAGGTCACTTTCTACGGTTGCGTGCTTCATGCAAGTGGCTTCGTTATAGCCAAGCTTCAGCATAATGATCCCTCCTCGTATAATACGTTTTGTTTGGAAGCCCAGCTGTGTGCCGGGCCTCCGTGCGAATGCTTACATCTCTCCGCGTTCTTCGCGCTCGTGCAGATCCCGCATAATAGTCGGATAGAGCTTGTCCAGACGATAGAAGAGCAGGACAACAATGGCGACAATCCAAACGAGAATCGGACCGAATTGGAAAATGGTCGAAATCATTTGCTTTGCGGAATCCGGCTGTGCCGCGCCGCCGGTGACGGAGCTGAGGAAGCCTGCGCTCTCCAGCATGACGGTCATAATGGCGCTGGTGATACCGGTGCCGATTTTGAAGCCGAGCGAGCCGCCGCCGAAAATCAGGCTTTCCTGACGCAGATGGCTCTTCCACTGACCGTATTCCACAACGTCACCCATCATGCCAAAGACAAGGCAGGTGAGCGGCGCCTGACCAAGCGAACGGATGATGGTCAATGCCAAAATCCAGGAGAAGCTCATGGGGTGCAGCAGAATCAGTGCGTGCGCAACGACGACGACGAGACAGCCGACCAGTGACAAATCACGCTTGTTCCACTTCTTCAAAAGCATCGGGCAGAATAGTGCGCCGACGATCAATGCAATAATCTCTGCGGTATAGACAATGCTGTACATCTCATCGTTACCGAGGACATACTTACAGTAATACGGAAGATCCGTGCCGATGATAGTGGTGTGTACACAGGTAACTGTCCACAAAACCAGCGTTGCCCAGAAATACGGGTTGCCAAGCAGCGCCTTGAGCGTGCGACCGGCGGAAACCTTTGGCTGTGCCTTGCGCTGGGTTTCAAAGGATACCGTCTCTTTGCAGCGGAGAAAGCAGATGAGGAGCAAAACGAGTGCAATGGCACACCAAATGCTCATGGTCTTGATCCACGCCGATTGATCGTTGCCGAACAGCTTGACAACCGGCAGGGTGAAGGTGACGGCGATAATCTTGCCGATCGGAGACAACGCCATACGAACGACGGACAGCAGATCGCGCTCATGCGAGGAACGCGTCATCAGAGTGGACAGCGTGCCGTAAGGCACATTGATTGCAGTGTAGCACACGGTGGTGCAGAGGTTATAGGTGACGAAAATGTACCAGAACTGGACGGTTGCACTGCTCTGCGGGACGCAGAACATGGCGACGGCGCACACCACATAGGGCACGCTCATGAACAGAATCCAAGGACGCGCCTTGCCCCAACGGGTGTTGGTGTGGTGGACGATAATGCCCATGATGACGTCAGAGGTGCCGTCAAAGACACGCGAAATCAGCATGACCAAAC
Source organism: bacterium (assembly GCA_963595115.1). Classification (GTDB taxonomy): domain Bacteria; phylum Bacillota; class Clostridia; order Oscillospirales; family Butyricicoccaceae; genus Butyricicoccus_A. The sequence goes on along the minus strand of CAVBHI010000234.1, from coordinate 5,856 downwards.
CGACGGTAACAACCGGAATGCCGCAGTAGTCGGTATAAAACAGCGTCAGCAGCGCGGTTATCATACCAAAGACAACGTTGCAAGCGGTATCGCCGACACCGTAGGCGATCCGCGTTCCCCAACCGAGGGAGGATGCAAGCTTTTCCTTCATAATGTGTAATCCTCTCTTTCTTCTCTTTTCTCTTCGTATTGGATATGGTTATAGGATTTCGTCGAGCGATACCGGACGCTTTTCGCGCAGAGACTTTTCGGCTGCCATGGCGATGCGAACCGGCTGGAGACCGTCAAAGCCGTTGACCGGAACGTCGGTATCGTCACGAATGGCGGCAACAAATTCCTTTGCCTCTGCGATGAAGGCATCGTTGTAGCGCTCTAAGAAGAACCACGTCGGCTTTGCCAGCTCCACGCCCTCGGCGGAGGAGATCATGGCGGTGTTGCTGCGGTCATTGGCGACCTGTACACAGCCCTTGTCGCAGTGCACCTCGGTGCGCTGGTCGTAGCCGTAGTGCGCCGCGCGGGAGTTGTCAATGACGCCGAGAGCGCCGTTTTCAAATTTCATCATGACAATGGCGGTATCCACATCGTCGTACTTGTCATAGCCTGCGCCGGAGAGCGCCGCGCCGTAGGCAGTGACCTCCGTGACCTCGCTGCCTGCCAGATAGCGAACCATGTCGAAGTCATGGATGGTCATATCCAGGAAGATGCCGCCGGAAACCTTGATGTAGTCCATGGACTGATGATCCGGATCGCGGGAGGTGACGCGGACGATGTGGGGCTTGCCCAGACGTCCGGAGGCAACGGTGTCGTGCACCGCCTTATGGTTGTGGTCAAAGCGGCGGACGAAGCCGATCTGAAGCTTGACACCGGTCTGACGCACGGTATCCAGCGCCTCGGCGATCTTGCCGATATCGGTGGCAATCGGCTTTTCACAGAAAATGTGCTTGCCCGCCTGTGCGGCGCGGATGATGAAGTCGGCGTGGGTTGCGGTGGACGAGCAGATGAATACGGCATCGACAGCCGGATCACGGAAAATCTGCTCGGGATCGCGGCTGTAATAGCTTGCGCCCAGATTCGCCGCCCAAGCACAGGTGGCATCGTCAATATACGGATCGGCAACGGCGTAGAGCTCTGCGTTCGGAACGGAATGGGCGAGATTCTCGCCGTGCAGCTTGCCGATGCGCCCAGCGCCTAACAGACCGATTTTTACCTTGTTTTTCATGTTTCTACACTCCTCTTGCGTTTGCGTTTCTTTGCTTGTCGTGCGGCGTTCAAAAAAATAGCAGTATGTTAGAAGAATTGGGGATTCTCCTATGGTATACTGAACAAGCAGAACGAAAGGGTACGTTCAAACGTTTTGCTTCGTAACGATTTTGATGCCGTGTTGATGCGTTTTGCGTTTTGCATGGCATTATTATAGCCCGAAAATGTAAAAAGCCGGTAGCGTATTCTTGTGGAAATCAAGACGGAAATCGGAGGAAAACAGGGAAAACACACCGATGTGCTTGCGTAATCTTGTGATTGATGGGAGGAAGAGCGCATGAAGAAGAGAGAATTTCAAGGCAATGCGTCGTTTGTCAACTGCGTTTTGATTGACCGGATCAGCAATACGACACAGGCGGTGCTGCCGCATATGCACGAGAAGGAGCTGGAGCTGTTTTATGTCTGCTCCGGCGAGGGGAAATACATGGTGGACAATGTGTATTATTCCATTCAGGCGGGCGATATTGTTATCTGCAATGCGGGTGTGCTGCACGGAGAAGAGCCGATGCTGATGCAGCAGATCCATTCGTACAGCATTGCGCTGAACGGGGTACAATACGAAGGGCTGCAGCCGAATCGTTTGCTGGAAGAGGGGCAGCACCCAATTGTGTCATGCGGACAGCTGGCGCCGCAGGTGGAGGAAATGATGCGGCTGCTATACCTGCTTTCGGGGGATACGCGGGAGCTGGGTGCGGTGTGCGGAAGCATCGCCAATTCCATGCTGCATTTGACGGAGGCGCTGCTAAATCGGCGCAGCAAGGAGAGGACGGTGGAGAGACGGCAGACCCCCTCGGTTCTTGCGCACCGCGTGCGGCAGTATCTGGACGAGCACCACAGCGAAGCGCTCACGCTGAATGCGGTAGCGAAGCGCCTGCACGTAAGCGAATATTATTTGGCGCATGTCTTTAAGAACGAATTTGGCATCCCGCCGATGCAATATGTGATGAAGCGCCGCATCGGCGAGGCGCAGGGACTGCTGATGCATGGCGACGTGTCGATCGCGGATATTGCCGACCAACTGGGCTTCAGCAGCACCTGCCACTTTAACACCATGTTTAAGAAATACACCGGAACACCGCCCGGACAGTATCGTCAGACCTTCCGCAGCGCGGAGCAGCGAACGATAAAAAGCAAGATTGTATAATTTGTGCGCACGCACATCCGCAATATTCCGGCATGAAATGGGCGGAGAGCAACAAGCTTTTGCTATCCAATATGAAAAATGACTGTTATAATAACATAAGAGGGATTTCTAACGGTTGCTGTGATGCGGAGGAGAGAGGGATATGACACAAAAAAGAAGTCTGAATGTACAGTGCTTTGTGGAGAGAGAGGTACAGCCGATTTTTGTCGGAGAGAACGAACCAAAGCTGCTCTATGTCAGCGAGATTCGACCGGACGCGAGCGCGCACCCGCGCGTAATGCACGCGCATGAGGACTTTATTGAGCTGATCCTCATTTGCAGCGGGTCGAGCGAGTACCTGATTCACGACAAAAAGGTAATTATTCAGGCAGGTGATCTTCTGGTATACAACGCGGGCGTTGTGCACGATGAGATCTCCGGCCCGGATATGGAAATCGGCAGCTATTGTGTGGCGATCGGCGGACTGCACATGCCGGGACTGCGCGAGAACGCCCTGATTCCGGATGATGCCGGTTATGTGTTCTCGACCGGAAGCTGCTTTGACGACCTGCGGTGTCTGTTTGAGATGATGTTCCGCACACTGGCGGTGGGAGAGCCGCGCGCGGAGCTGTTTTGCAGCAGCCTGATGCACGCGCTATTGGTTGCCGTGCTGACGGTGACGGAGCGGGAGACGGCGGAAAAGGAGGAGCCGGCGGAAGAACCGCCGGTGCTCGGACGACGTATTAAGGAGTACATCGACAAGCACTACATGGAGCCGCTTACCCTGCAAAGCATGGGACAGGCGCTGCACATCAGCCCGTACTATATTTCGCATGTATTTAAGCAGATGAGCGGCTACTCGCCAATGCAGTATCTGCTGCGACGCCGCATCGGGGAGGCGCAGACGCTGCTCATCACCACCGATCTGTCCATTACCCGCATTGCGGAAATGGTCGGCTACGACACGCAGAGCTATTTTAATCTGCAATTTACAAAAAACGTCGGTATGCCGCCCAATAAGTTCCGGCAGAATTACATTGTGCCCTCTGGTCCGGAGGAAAAACCGAAGCGCCGCAGGAAAAAGTAAATGCAATAAGATGCCGCATCGACCGAAAACATCATCGGGAGATGCGGCTTTTTTGCGGCATTTTTTCTGAGACAAAGAGGACGGCGCGGAAGCCGAAGCCGCCGCGCCTAGATAAAGAAAGAAAATGTTGTGGGTATAGCATGAGTTTGCTTGATAGGGTGGAGATCGGGAACGCCCATTTTCCCGCCGCGCTTACGCGAAGTAACGCGTGAAATATAAATCGGTCAGAAGAACGACCAGGGCAAACATCGTAAACAACATGGTGAAGCTCTCCTTTTTTACTGCCGCCGGAAGCGGCTTTTTCTTTTGTGGTTTTAGTATAGCAGGACAGCGCGCCGGTTTCTTCTAGTATTCTGTGTTTGTAGGAGAAACGCAATATGATGGAAGGAATCGTGCCGAGGGAGGAAAAAGACCTGAAATTCACAGCAAGAATCAATAAGAATAGAGGGGAAAACAAGAAAAATTATAAAATGGAACATGGAAGAAAAGTTTTATTTTTTCGATAATATTGCGATTAGGACGATTTCAGAGAAAAAAACGTGAGAAAAATGAGAAAAACGCGTTTTAAAAAGCAAAATAGCGAGATATTCAAAAATCCGTGCGAAGACCTCGCTGGAGGCGGAGCGCAGATGGCGCGAAAAAAGCGGGATAGAACGGAAGAAAAGTTACAGTATTGCACGGGAAGTGCGAAAATCAGCGTACAAAGTACGAAATTTTGTGAGAAAGCACACCTTGTCAAGATGTTAGAAGAAAGAACCGCGGAAAAATGCTAGACTGTAACCATCAAAGAGAGAGACACAAAGACATACAAACAAATCGTATTAAAAATCGAAAAGAGTATTGAGGAGGATTTAACATGGGCAAAATGAGAATGACAGTCGGTCAGGCAATCGTGAAGTTCCTGAACCAGCAGTATATTGAGATGGACGGCAAGGTAGAGCCGTTTGTGGACGGTATCTTTACGATTTTCGGTCACGGCATGGTCGTTGGCCTGGGGCAGGCACTGGATGAAGATCCGGGACATCTGCGGGTTTATCAGGGACGTAACGAGCAGGGCATGGCACACGCCGCCATCAGCTACGCCAAGCAGCATAACCGCCGCAAGATTATCGCTTGCAGCTCGTCCATCGGCGTCGGCGCGGCGAACATGGTTACGGCGGCGCTGACCGCGACGATTAATAACATCCCGCTGCTGCTGTTCCCATCGGACTATTTTGCCACCCGTCAGCCGGATCCGGTATTGCAGCAGCTGGAGGTTCCGAATGACCTGTCCATGTCCGCTTCCGATTGCTTTAAGCCGGTTGCGAAGTACTGGGATCGCATTTCGCGTCCGGAGCAGCTGATGAGCGCCATGGTCAACGCCATGCGTGTGCTGACCGACACGGCAAACTGCGGCACGGCGGTTATCTCGCTGCCGCAGGATGTGCAGGGCGAGAGCTTTGATTTTCCGGACTACTTCTTCCAGAAGCGGGTACACCATGTGGCGCGCCGCGTTGCGGATGACTACGACATTGAGCAGGCGGTTGCGATGATCAAGGCGGCAAAGAAGCCGATGCTCATCGCCGGCGGCGGTGTGCGGTATTCCGAGGCTGGGCAGACGACAATGGATTTCTGCCGTGCGTTCCACATTCCGGTATCGCAGACACAGGCGGGTCATTCCTGTCTGCCGGATTCCTTTGAGCTGGCGGTCGGCGGCATCGGCGTTACCGGCGGTCTGGCGGCAAATGCGCTGTGCAAGGACTGTGATCTGGTCATCGGCGTCGGCACGCGCTTCAATGACTTCGTTACCGGCTCGAAGTGGGTTCTGTTCCGCAATCCGGACATCAAGGTTCTGGCAATCAACACCTCGGAATTCCATGCGGAGAAGCTGGACGCAACCCGCTGCATCGGTGATGCAAAGGTGACGCTGGAAGCGATTATGGAAAAGCTCAAGGCGGACGGCTATCGGTCGGGCTACACCACAGAAATTCAGGACATCCGCAAGGTTTGGGAGGAAGAGCGCCTGCGCGTTCTGGGCGTACAGTACCATGGCGAAGGCTTCGGCGAGGGCAAGTTTGTCCCGTGCGTTCCGAGCTGGACCGAGAAGATTATGAACGATTATGTGGAGCAGATCGGCGGAACGATTACCGAATCCAATGCGGTTGGCATTCTGCGCGAGGAAGCGGACGAGGATGCGATTGTTGTCGCAGCGGCAGGCTCTTTGCCGGCGGACTTGGAGCGTCTCTGGGTTACGGATGCCCCGAACTCCTACAATATGGAGTACGGTGCCTCCTGTATGGGCTATGAAATCGCCGGTGCGTTTGGTGCAAAGCTGGCAGATCCGGACAAGGAGGTCTATGCGCTGGTGGGTGACGGCTCGTTTATGATGCTGAATTCGGAGATTCCG
>CAVBHI010000233.1:0-2672 GCA_963595115.1 bacterium | reverse complement strand
CCCATTGCACGGCACTCCTCCGCAACCGCTTCGGCTTTTTCCACCGAAGAAACACAGTTTACTACGACATCGCATCCATCTGCCGCCAGTTTTTTGGCAATCGCCGCGCCGATGCCGCGGGACGCTCCGGTTACAATCGCAAGTTTTCCCATCGTTTCCTCCGTTATCCGATTCGGGTCGGTGCCGTGCGCAGCAGCTCCTCTGCCTCACGAACCATTGTCCGAATAATTTCTTCGCACGTGGACGGTTTCTTGACCAGTCCGGCAATTTGACCGGACATAAACGTTCCTTCTTGGAAATTGCCGTCCTGTACCGCCTTGCGCAGAGAGCCGGCGGTCATCGTTTCAATTTCTTCCAGCGTCCGCGTCTCAAGATGTCCCTCCATTTGCACCAATTGGCGCGACAGCGGCGACTTGAGCGAACGTACCGGATGTCCCGATGCCCGTCCGGTTACAACCGTTGAAATATCATTCGCCTTGAATACCATCTCTTTATACTTTTCCGAAATGCAGCATTCTTTCGCACTCAGGAAAACCGTGCCGCACTGAACGCCCTCTGCACCGAACAAACGCGCCGCCGCGAGACCTCGACCATCCGCAACGCCACCGGCACATACTACCGGAATGGATACCGCATCAATAACCTGTGGCAAAAGCGCCATCGTTGTTGTCTCGCCGATGTGTCCTCCGGCTTCCGTTCCCTCTGCAATAACCGCATCCGCACCGGCGCGCTCCATTCTCCGCGCATATGCCACCGAAGCGACCACCGGCAGAACCTTGACTCCCGCCTGCTTCCACTGCGCAATGTACTTGGACGGCGAGCCTGCGCCGGTCGTCACCACCGGAACGCCCTCATCCAGCACCAGCTGCGCCAGATCGTCCGCCGTCGGGTTGAGCAGCATGATATTCAGGGCAAACGGCTTGTTCGTCTTTTCCTTGACACGGCGAATCTCCTCGCGCACGACATCCACCGGTGCCGCGCCGCCTGCCACAATGCCCAGTCCACCGGCATTGGAGACCGCCGCCGCCAGATTGGATTCGGCAATCCACGCCATCGCGCCCTGAATCACCGGATATTCAATGCCCAAAAGCTCTGTAATTCTTGTTTTCATTTATTTATCCTCGTCTATCCTGTTCTCAGATGCGGATTAAAATCGACCCATAGGTCAAACCACCGCCAAAGCCGACAAAAATCGCTCGCTGACCTTGCTTTAGAAGTCCCTCGCGCCGCATCTCATCCACACAGATTGGAATCGACGCACTTGATGTGTTGCCCACCTTCGGCAAGTTCACATAGACATGCTCCCGCTCCAGACCATACCGGCGGCACACCATATCAAGGATGCGCAGATTGGCTTGATGAGGTACAATCCAGTCAATCTGCTCCGCAGTCAGACCAGATTTCTCCAGCACGGCGTCAATCGCATCCGGCACGGCATGAGCGGTAAAGCGAAATACCTCTTTTCCGTTCATTTGCAAAAAACGGTTTGCACCGCAGGCCTCGCGTTCGGTACAGAAAGGGTCTTCCACCGGCAGTGCACGCGCCAGCAACGCGTCGCCGCGGCTGCCGTCCGCGCCCAACTGGGTGGCAAGGATGCCCTCCTGTTCCTCATCCCACTGGTACACCACTGCCGCCGCACCATCGCCGAAGATACAGCATACCGTGCGATCGGTATAGTCCACAATGCGGCTCAGATTTTCTGCACAGACAACGAGAATTGTCTTCGCCTTCCCGCTGCGCAGATAGGTATCCGCAACATCCGTTGCATAGACAAATCCGGAGCATGCCGCCGACAAGTCAAACGCCGCCGCGCGGGACGCCCCCAGCGCATACTGCACGCGGCAGCTCAGCGACGGCGTATAGCTGTCCGGCGTCGCCGTACACGCGATAATCAAATCAATCTCATCCGCCGTGACCGCAGCGTCCTCCAGCGCACGCTGTGCCGCCGGAACTGCCAGCTGTTCGGTTGTCGTGTTGACGGCGATTCGCCGCTCCCTGATACCGGTACGCTGCACAATCCACTCGTCCGAGGTATCTACCATATGGGTGAGCATCTCATTGGTCAAGCGAAGCTCCGGCAGATAGCTTCCACTTCCCTTTATTATGGTTCCGATCAAAATCACTTCCTAAAAACTTTGATTGACAAACTAAGTGTCTTTTATTATAATTGACTTGCCAAGGTTTGTCAACATTTTTTGTTTGGCAGTCTAATAATCATCATTTCTTACAAATATGTATCGTATTATCACAATCAAAATGGAAGTATGAGGACTACAGAATGAACATAACCGCATTTTTCCCTGGGCAGGGTGCGCAGTATCCCGGCATGGGACGATCTGTCTACGAAGCCAGTGAGGGAGCGCGCCGCATCTTCGAGTGCGCCTCCGACACTATCGGACAGTCGGTCTCTGCTCTGTGCTTTGACAGCAGCAAGGAAGATCTGTCCCGCACCATCAACAGCCAGATCGCTATTTTTACCTGCTCTCTTGCCGTTACGCAAGCTCTGCGTGAACGTGGTGTGGGATTTGATGCCTGTGCCGGATTTTCCCTCGGCGAATATACGGCGCTCACTGCCTCCGGCGTGCTTTCCCTTGAGGACGGTCTGCGTTTGGTACGCCGCCGCGGCGAGCTGATGCAGGCGGCTGCCGACCACACGGACGGCGGCATGGCAG
>CAVBHI010000232.1:0-2718 GCA_963595115.1 bacterium | reverse complement strand
CCCATCTTCGCCGCATAATGTACCACCTGCTTGTTCAGCACCGGCAGTGCGCCCGGCTGACCCGTGCAGACCGGGCAAACATGTGTGTTGATCGGAGCACCAAACTTCGTGCTGCATCCGCAGAAAATCTTTGTCTTGGTGGAGAGTTCCGCATGAACCTCCAAACCGATTACCGGCTCATAACGTGTCATGATACATTCTCCCTCCTTACAGCGCCACGATGTTGGACAGTCCGGATGCCTTCTCATACGCCAAACCGGCATTCAGCAGTGCCTGTTCGCCAAAGCGCGAACCAATCAACTGCATACCGAGCGGCAGCTTACCGGAATCAAATCCACATGGCAGAACCAAGCCCGGCAGACCGGCAATGTTGACAGAAACCGTGCAAATATCGCCCATGTACATCTGAAGCGGATCAGAAGTCTTTTCACCGATGCGATATGCCGTTGTCGGCGCCGTCGGAGTGAGAATCACATCAACCTCGTCAAATGCCTTGGCATAATCCGCACGAATCGCTCTTTGCGCCGCGCGTGCCTTCTTATAATAGGCGTCATAGTAACCGCTGGAGAGTACATACGTGCCCAGCATAATACGGCGTTGCACTTCCGCTCCAAAGCCTTCGCTGCGCGACTTGACATACAGCTCTACAATGTCATCGGCATGCTCGGTACGATGCCCGTATTTTACACCGTCAAACCGCGCCAGATTGGAGGAAGCCTCTGCGGAGGAAAGAATATAGTAGATCGGCAGAGCATACTTACTCAGCGGCAGCGAAATCTCGCGCACCTCCGCGCCCAGCTGACGGTAAACCTCAGCCGCAGCCAGAACCGCGTCGCTGACCTCGCGGTCAATGCCGTCACCAAAATATTCCTTCGGCAGACCAATCTTGAGTCCCTGGATGTTACTCGTCAATCCCTCATGCAGGCTCGGATACTCCTGCGGAATGCTCGTCGAGTCATGCAGCGGATCCGCGCCCCGCAGAACGTCGGCCAGCAGTGCGGCGTCCTCCACGCTGCGCGCCATCGGGCCGATCTGATCCAGCGAGGACGCAAACGCAACCAGACCGAAGCGGGACACCGTGCCATAGGTCGGCTTCAGACCGACCACGCCGCAGAACGATGCCGGCTGTCGGATCGAGCCGCCGGTATCCGAACCGACGGAAATCGGCGTCTGCGCCGATGCAACCACCGCCGCCGAACCGCCGGACGAGCCGCCCGGCACATGATCCAGGTTATGTGGATTGCGCGTGATGCGCAGGGCGGAATTCTCACACGACGAGCCCATGGCAAACTCGTCCAAATTCGTCTTGCCGGTAATCACCAGACCGGCATCCTTCATATTATTGACGACTGTCGCGTCAAAAAACGGGACGTAGTTCTCCAGCATTTTGGAAGCGCAGGTCGTCGCGGTTCCCTTGGTGCTGATGTTGTCCTTGACGGCGACCGGAATGCCCGCCAGCGGCGGCAGGTCTTCGCCTGCCATGCGCTTGCTGTCAATCGCTCTCGCGTCCGCCAGCGCCTGCTCTTCCGACAAGCTCAGGTACGCACCCACCTTGCCGTCCACCTGCTTGGTGCGGGCAAACGACGCCTTGACCAGCTCTTCTGCGCTGATTTCCTTGCTGCGCAGCAGGGACGAAAGCTCTGCCGCTGTCTTTTGATACAGTTCCATTGCGCTTTCCTCCTTATTCTACGACACGCGGCACACTCACGCCGCCGCATTCTACAACTGGTGCATTCGCCAGAACCTCTTCACTCGTATAAGACGGAAGCTCTACGTCCTCACGCAGCGCATTTTTGCGCTCCGTGTCGATGACATCGGTGATGTCGCCCAGATCCAGTTCCTGGAGCTGATCCACCATTCCGACGATACCCTGCATATCCTCTGCCAGCTGGTCAAATCCCTCTCCCTGTGGGTCGAGACGTGCCAGCGCCGCGATATACTCGATATCCTGTCTGGTAATTGCCATGACTCTATTCCTCCTTACTATTCAGCAATTTCTTGCTGTATCCGTTCTCACTCCGGCAAGTCCGACTCACCAGAGCTGTCGGACGAGGTATCATCTTCACGCAAACCCCGTCCATCTACGAAAGCTTGAAATTCCTGCTCGGTAAATACCGGAATGTCAAGCTCATTTGCCTTTTTCAGTTTGCTTCCCGCATTTTCACCGGCAACAACGAAATCCGTCTTTTTGGAAACCGAGCCGGATACCCGTCCTCCCAACGATTCAATCAATTCCGTTGCCTGCTTGCGGGTAAATATCGTCAGCTTGCCGGTCAGCACAATCGTCTTTCCGGCGAAGGTATCGCCTGTTACCGTCTGCTCTCCTATAAAATTTACGCCCAGCTCCCGCAGACGGGAGATTAAATGCTGCGCCTGCTTCTGCTCACGCCACTGTACAATGGATCGTGCCATGATACCGCCAATGTCACGAATCTCGGTCAGCTCCTCCTCGCTGGCTTGCAAAATGGCATCCAACGAGCCAAACGTGCCCGACAGGATCTTTGCTGCTTTCTGCCCGATATGGCGAATGCCAAACGCAAACAGCAGACGGGACAGGTCATTTCGCTTGGAGCGTTCCAGTGCAGCAATCAGATTTTCCGCTGATTTCCTGCCCATCCGTTCCAGCCCTTCGACATCCTCTGCGTTCAGCTCGTACAAATCCGCCGCGGAATGCAGCAAATCGGCATCAATCAGCGATTGCAGCACAGCCTGTCCGCA
>CAVBHI010000231.1:0-3240 GCA_963595115.1 bacterium | reverse complement strand
ATTCCTTGAGCGTGTACACAATATGCTGTTCCAACCGCATGATTATCACCTCATTAGGAATTTATTTATAAAAATTCATACCCATGCCGCATCCTTCGGTGCAAGCCATTCCCGGAAAGCTGCCGTATTGTCCTGCAAATTACAGTGTACCGACAGCATGACGTGTGACGTGGCAGCCAATATTGACCACACACGGCAGACCCGCAATGTGCGTCGGGAACGGCTCAATCGCCGCCATCAGCGCGGTTACCGTGCCGCCCAGTCCCTGCGGACCAATGCCCAGCTTGTTCACGCGGTCGATGATTTCCTTCTCCATCTTCGCGTAAAACGGATTCTCGTTAAATTTGCCCACTTCACGCAGCAGTCCGCGCTTGGCCAGATACGCCGCCTTGTCCGATGTGCCGCCAAGTCCCACACCGATAATGATTGGCGGACATGGATTGGAACCAGCGCGATCACAGGCATCCACAACGAACCGGATAATATCCTCCCGCGTTGCTGCCGGAGTGAACATTTTCATCGCGCTCATGTTCTCGCTGCCAAAGCCCTTCGGCGCAACCGTAATGCGAATCTGATCGCCCTCTACCAGACGGGTGTACAGAATCGGCGGCGTGTTGTCGTCCGTGTTCACGCGATCCAGCGGGTCACGAACAACAGACAGGCGCAGATAGCCTTCCACATATCCCTGACGCACGCCTTCCTCCACGGCGTCCTCCAAAAGACCGCCGGTAATATGCACATCCTGTCCCACTTCTACAAAAACGACTGCCATACCGCAGTCCTGACAAATCGGAACCGAATTTTTGCAGGCAATATCACAGTTTTCGATCATCTTTCCGAAAATATCTTTGCCGAGCAACGACTGCTCCTTCTGCTGTCCGTCCACATACGATTGACGCACGTCATCCGGCAGAACATAGTTTGACTGCATACACAGGTCACGAACCAGGCGTGTGATGTCCTTTGTCTCAATGGTACGCATTTTCTCTTCCTCCTACTATCCACTTTCCCCCTGCAACCACCGCTGTGACCGCAGAATGATAATCAAACGGATCACCGCTGAACACGACGAGATCCGCATCCTTTCCCTCCTGAATCGAGCCAACGCGATCGGCAATCCCCGCAATCTGCGCCGGTACAATCGTCATCGACCGCAAAGCCTGCATTGGCTCCATTCCCGCACGAACCGCGGACAGAGCACAATTCAAATAATGCTTTAGCGGCGTCTCCGGATGATCCGTGATAATTGCCGTCGGAATGCCCGCTTCGGTCAGCAGCTTCGGTGCGGCTTCGGTCAAGTGCGTCAGCTCCGGCTTCGAGCGGTCGGTCAAGCTCGGTCCGGAACAAATGCGAATATTGGATTCCTCCGCCAAGAGATCCGCGACAAGATGTGCCTCCGTTCCATGTACAAGAACCGTATCCAGCCCAAATTCCTTCGTAATGCGCAGCGCAGTAAAAATGTCATCCGCTCGATGTGCGTGAAAATGCGCCTGACACTTCCGCTCCAGCAGCGGAATCAGCGCTTCCATTTTCCCATCATAATCCGGTGCGTCCGACGGTTCTTCCGCCGTTTGCTTGCGTTGCAGATATTCCTTCGCCCGCATCAGTGTATCGCGAATGAGTGCAGCCGTCGCCATGCGTGTCACCGGCATATCATCCTTATCGTTATAACACGATTTTGGATTTTCGCCCAGCGCGAACTTAATCGCACATGGTTCTCGTACAATCATGGAATCAATTCGCCTGCCATAGGTTTTGATGGCTGCCACCTGTCCGCCGATCGGGTTGCAGCTGCCCGGTGACACCAGACAGCAGGTCACGCCAGCGCCGAGCGCTTCCGAAAAGCTGCGTTCCATCGGGTTAATGCCGTCAATGACACGCAGTTGTGGCGTAATCGGGTCGGTATCCTCGTTGCCATCTTCTCCCTCAAAGCCCAGCGAATCCTCGAACAGGCCAAGATGCGTATGGGCATCCACAAATCCCGGCAGAATCCATCCGCCGTGCACATCCACTCGCTCCTCCTCTGATGTCGCAGGAAGCTCGCTCATGCTGCCAACCCGTCCAATTTTCTCACCAGAAATTTCGACAAAACCATGTTCAATTATATCGGATTCCATCGAAAGAACTCGACCATTGCAGAGAAACATAAAAAAACCTCGTTTAATTTTATTTGACAGATACTGGTGCGCATGATATGATGAACACGGTGATAGAACCTATCATCTATGCACCGTTCATATCTTTATCCCCACAATCCATTCTGCTCTCCAGAGTTTTTCTGGAGAGTACTTTTTTTCTCGAAAAATGCCGCCACCGGGCGGCATTTTTCTTTGCAGTGCAGACAAGCGCACTTCTGTCTCACCTTATCTCCGACGACGCGAACCACTCTTGCGATCCATGTTATGCCGGATATCCGACATTCGACTTTCGCTGTCCTGCATAAAATGCTTCAGCTTATCCTCAAAGGAAAGCGGCAAGTCAGCTTCTTGCTGTCTCCGTCCGGAGCTGTGCATACTGTTTCGCCGCGATCCGCCGGAGCTATACGATCTGCGCGGCTTCGACCGTTCCGCCGTCTTTTCTTCCGTTTCCTTCGGCTGCGCCTTTTTGATGGACAGGTTAATCCGTCCACTGTCGTCAATGGCAATAACCTTAACTTTAACGTCCTGCCCCTCCGACAGGTAGTCATGCACGTCGCTGACATACGACTGAGAAACCTCTGAAATATGTACAAGTCCCGATTTGCCTTGATCCAAAGCAACAAATGCACCAAATTTGGTGATTCCAGTTACCTTTCCGGCAACAATTTCTCCTACCGCTAAACCCATATTCGCTGTTATTATCCTCCGTAAAACAATAAGAAAATCACATCACTGCTCGGAACTGTCCACATAAACTCTCTCTCCCGGCGAAGCGTACCCTAAAACATCTCTTGCGATTTTCGCAATGGATTCATCGGTGTTGCCCGTCTCCATGGAGTCTTTGAATTCCTTGTTTTGCTGTTCCATGCGCGTTATTTCTGTTTGCAGGTCGCTGCTTTGCGCACGCAGGTCTGAGATTTGTAATTGGAGAGAAATAACGGTTCCGGCAAGTCCGATAAACACCGCTATAACAATCAAAAGGAAACCAGCTTTCATTGCCGGATGAATTGTCGCTTTTTTCTTTTTTTTCAAAAGACAGTCTCCTCCATCCCTAGACGCCGCCCGCAAATCGAAAAATGACGAATATTGCGCAAATCCAAGA
>CAVBHI010000230.1:0-6656 GCA_963595115.1 bacterium | reverse complement strand
TTTTGCAAAATTTTTGGAGCCAGGTTTTCCTGACCCCAACATTTATTATAGAACCGGAAAAGCGCAGGCATCTCCCCCACGGAGATGCCTGCGCTTTTATCTGCCGTTTTCTTCACAGTCGTTAAGAATTGACGAGATTTGCCTTATACTTGAGAATCTTATCCACACTTTGGTTTAAGCGCTCGGTGGTGATTGTGCCATCCTTGCACGCTGCCAGAACAGCCTGATATGCTTCGTCAAAGTCGTATGGCATAAGCAGAATATCACAGCCGGCCTGGAGCGCTTTTACCGCAGCCTCGCCGGAAGAATACGCATCCGTGATTGCCTGCATTGCCAGAGAATCGGTGATAATCAGCGTGTTGTCTGCGTCCGGAATCATGCTGACGATGGTTTTTGAAAGCGTTGCCGGTGTATTGTCGCCCGTTATCTTTGGCATGGAAATATGAGATACCATGATGGCGTGCGGCTCAACCTCAGTGGCAGCCTCAAACGGCAGCAGTTCACACTGTTCAATTTGCTTTTGTGTACGATAGCTGTAGGCAAAGCCGGTATGGCTGTCCTCTGCGGTATCGCCGTGACCGGGGAAGTGCTTAAAGGTTGGGATAATACCGGCGTCGGCAAGCCCCTTTCCGGCGGCCTGTGCCAGCTCGGCAGCCTTTTCCGCATCGGAGGAAAACGCACGCGTACCGATAACCGGATTATCCGGATTGGTATTTACATCGGCATCCGGAGCAAAATCAATATTAAAGCCATAGCTGCGGATGTACGTACCAATTGTATTGCCCATCTCATAAGCGGCGTCCGTACCCTCCTCGCCGACTGCTGCGGCGCTTTCATACGTCGGCAGATCAAAGGTCTCTGTGTTTGCCAGCCGTGCAACTCGTCCGCCCTCCTCATCTACCGCAAGGAACATGGGAATATCCGATGCTTCCTGAAGATCGGCATTGAAGGCTGTGATCTGTTCGGGATCGACGATATTCTTGCCGAACTGACAGACCCCGCCGATCTGATATTTTTTGATGTTTTCACGAATGGAATCGTTGATTTCGGTCGCACCCTTTGCGTCCACATCATTCGACTGTTCTGCGGTATAGCTTTCGGTATCCAAGGTATCCGGACGCACGATAAAAAGCTGACCGACCTTCTGCTCCAGCGTCAAATCGGCGGTTTGAATCGTCGCTTCCGATTCTCCGTTGGAGGCAGAGCCATTGCCGGAGGCAGAGCCGCTTTGTGTGCTTGTGCCGCAGGCGCTGAGGAACAGCGCGGCGGCGAGAGCGGTGGATAACATGAGACGAGCTTTCATAATGTTTTCCTTTCTACGAGATGCGGTTAGAACGTTGCATTGCTTCTTGGCATTTGCCCGGCGCAGCCGGAAGAGTTATTCCCTGCCCAATAATTTTAAGCCAATAATGCCGGTGAGAATGAGAAAAATACAAAGTATCTGGGGAAAAGTCAGCTTTTCCTGAAAAAGGAGCACGCCAAATACCGAAGTACCAACAATGCCGGCTCCCGTCCACATGGCATATGCCGTGCCGAGCGGCAGTTGCTTTAATGCCAGCGAAAGGAAAATGGCGCTTGCGATATAGCCGATCACCGTGATAATTGACGGCAGCAGCTTGGTAAACCCTTCGGAATAGGTCATAAAAACTGCCCATGAGATTTCAAAGATTGCGGCGAGAATTAAAAAAATCCATTTCATATCAAGAACAACTCCAGTAAAAATACGATGGCACAGGAGGACACCGCCACTTGAAACAGGCTGGCACCAAGCCATGCGGCAACCAGACCGACTGCCAACGCCGCTGCACCGGCAATTGGCGACTGTGTGACCTCCAGAATAGACGGGAAGGTCATGACTGCCAATGTGACATAGGGGACATAGTATAAAAAGGACTGGATGAAGCGATTTTTAATCGGGCGCTGAATGAGTGTCAGCGGCAGAACGCGAATGGCATAGGTCACAGCGAAGGCAACAAGGATATAAACATAAATATTATGCGTCATGGTCAAAGATCATCCTCCTCCTGCGGAACCGGACACAGAAATGCCAGCACACCCGCGATGACAACGGTTAGAATAATCGTGCGCGTGCCGCCGGAAATCGAAGCGGTCAGCGGCAGATAGGTGGCAATGCAGCTCAGAACAAAGCTGGCGATGACGCCGATGAGCACTGGACGATGCCGCTTGGCAGGCGGGACGATAATGGCGAGGAACATACCGAACAGCGCAACACTCAGCGCACTGGTGACGCTGGCGGGCAGAATGTTGCCTGCCCATACGCCGAGGGCAGTGCCAATATCCCAGCCGGGCAGCGCCACGAGAAACGCGCCGTAAACATAGGCAGGCTTGATTGTACCGGGCTGTGCGATGGTGATGCCAAAAATCTCATCGGTAATACCAAAGCCGACGAACAGCCGATGGAAAAACGGTGTTTTGGGGTCAAATCGCTGACTGAGCGCACAGCTCATCAGCATATATCGCGCATTGGTAATCAGAGTGATAATCGCAATTTCAATATAAGCGGCATCGGCGGCAATGACGGTAATGTCGGCATATTCGCCTGCGGATGCAATGTTGAGAAAACTCAGAAGAAAGCCCTGAAAGACATTCATTCCGGCATTTTTCGCAGCGATGCCGACGGAAAAGCCGACGGCAAGATACCCCATCATAATGGGAATGCCGTCGCGCATACCATCCTGCAAATAAGATGTTCGTTTGGTGGGTGACTGCATAGGAAAACGCTCCTGTTTTTACTTCTTTGAGAGCAAGAAAGCTCTCCTTTTGGGGGCAGGGAAACGCCCTCTTTCTATCCTACCTTCTTCGGGATTTTGTTGTCAATACATATTGCATAAAAAATAGCAGACATAAGAAAATCCGGCAGGGAAATGCTTGTACAGAAAAAGACGCCTATGCTATAATAAGGAAAATAACAAGAAAAAAAGAACGAAATTCGGATGGAAAAGAAACGAAGGAGGATGCAGCATGACACAGCGCATTGGTATTTTGGGTGTCGGAATCATCTCATCTGCGTTGATTCGCGGCTTTTGTACGGCGGACTGCGCCGAGATGCATTTTTATCTGTCTCCGCGCAATGCAGAGAAGGCGGCGGCATTGGCAACAGAATTTCCGGAGCAGATTACGGTATGTTCCTCAAATCAAGAGGTCGTTGACAACGCGGATTGGGTGTTTTTAACCCTGCTTCCCGCACATGGTGAGGAGATTTTGACGGCTCTGACGTTTCGTCCGGAGCAGAAAATTTTGACGATTATGAGCGACCATCCGACTGCGGCAGTACAGCAGTGGGTTGGATCGACCGCCAAGCTGGTTCGTATGGTTCCGCTGCCGTTTGCGGAGCAGCATATCGGTCCGATTGCCATTTATCCGGCAGATGAAGAGGTCAGCACGATGTTTGCGCCACTCGGTTCGGTGATTCAGCTGGAAAAGGAGAGTGAAATCAGCCTGATTTCCGGCTTGACCGGTCTGATGAGCGCGTATTTCCTGCTGGTGCACCATGTGGTTCAATGGGGCGCGGAGCAGGGACTGCCGTACAAGGCATCACTGGATTATATGACGGGCTTTTTTGAAGCGTTATCTGTCCTGGCACGGGATGCCAAGGATGGCGACGTGGCAAAGCTGGCATATGACACCACCCCGGGCGGTCTTAATGAGATGGCATATAAGCATTTGGAGGCAAAGGATAATTTTGCCGAATGGTGTCGCGCATTGGATGAGATTATGGAGCGCCTGAACGCGAGCGCATCGTAATCGGTTGGAAAAAGAACGCTCTGCCTACATGGTTTGCCGTGTGAACAGAGCGTTTTTTATGGTTTCAGGAAGTTATTTGACATGTGACCGGAACGTTTGGAATTGAGAATATTGCCATTCGCGTTGCGTTGCATAGAAAAACGCAGCGCAAGGAATAGAAACGCTTTGGCGCAGACAAACATTCGCTTCGCGGCATCACCTGCACGGTTGATAGGAGAAAAAAAGCCGAACGCCATGAAACATCATAGCGTTCGGCGCAAAATGGCACCCCCGGCGAGACTCGAACTCACTACATTCCGCTTAGGAGGCGGACCCTCTATCCCGGTGAGGTACGGAGGCATGTCAATGGTATGCGATACCGAATACAAAACGATACCATATATTATGTATTATAGTATACGCAATGGGAGAGAAAAAAGCAAGAGCTCACATAGAGTTTTATCTACCATAGTGATGCGAACAAATGGAATTATGCCGGTGGGAAACAATGCCGGTGTGAAGATATAGTTAAAACAAAAGCAGAGGTATTGCAAAATTCGTGTAAAAATCGTATGATAATGACGTTAAAAATTTTTACACGGCATGAAATAACAATCGTTTGTTCGACCTGCCGCAGGATTTGCCAAAGGAGGGTATGAAATGCAGAATATGAGCCATCCCAAATTGATGCTGATCATTAACCCGACTGCGGGAAAGAATCAGGCGCGGGAGAGGACGTTTGCGTTTATCAATTATTTTTTCCGGAATGGATACCATGTGACGGTGTTCCCAACCCAGGGAAAGGGAGACGGCACGCGCTTTGCCGCAGCGTATGCAGTGGATTATCACCATATTGTCTGTGTCGGCGGCGATGGAACTTTAAATGAAGTGGTATCCGGTTTGATGCAGCTTCCGTTGGAAACACGTCCGCCGTTGGGATATATTCCGGCTGGCACAACGAATGATTTTGCTTCCACGTTGGGAATTCCAAGTAAGACAGCGGATGCCATGCGGCAGATTACCGAGGGCGTTCCGTTTGAGTGTGATATTGGCTGTTTTAATGGACGATATTTTACGTATGTGGCAGCGTTTGGTTTGTTTACCGAGGTATCCTATGAGACTCCGCAGATGCTGAAAAATACCTTTGGTCATTTCGCTTATATTTTGGAGGGAATTAAATCTCTGGCGACCATTCGTTCCTATCATATGAAGCTGGAAGTGGATGGGGAGATCATTGAGGATGATTTTATTTATGGTCAGTTTTCCAATTCTACCTCCATTGGCGGTATGCTCAGCATTGAAAAGGCAGGCGTTTCGCTCAACGACGGCTTATTTGAAGTGCTGCTGATCAAAATGCCGACCAATCCGCTGGAGCTGAATGAAATCATTACGGCATTGTTGCAGCAGCGGGTAAAGGATTGTGCGTTTATTTATTTCCGTCAGGCGGCGCATATCCGTGTGCAGTCGCCAAAGGAGATTGCATGGACACTGGATGGCGAAGCGGGCGGCACAGCGACAGAGGTGCGGGCGGATATTATCCCACAGGCATTGACATTTCTGTTGAACCAAAAAGAAGCGCGCAAGGAAATTATCGCAGATCTTCCGCGTCCGGAGCAAGAGGAACGCCAAAACAACGCATCATCGGAGAACTGAAAAAACAGAGCAAAAAAACAGGGAGGCAGGTTTTTTCTGTCTCCCTGTTTGTGCAAACAGTATATCCCGTTATGGCTTGAGATTGTCGATGGTATCGCGAACGCCCTCTGCTGTTTTTTCAACGGTATCCCGAACCCCTTCCGCTGTCTTTTCGACAGCCTGCGAGACCTGACGGCGAAACGCAACGGCACGTTCCCGTGCCAGCTGTAAGGATTTGCTGAACTGATGAGACATTGCAGATGGATGTGCGCGCAGAAGGGCACGGACAGGATAGTGCTTCATCATCTGCACAACCTGATGACGGCAAGCCTGTGCCAGCTGTTCCACGTGCTGTTGCAGGCTATTTTGCTCCAGCAGGTCGCGTGCCGTTTCGCGTGCCAGCTCCAGCTGTACGCGCGCTTCGTCCAGCTGTGCGCGCATACGCTCCAGCTCTTCGAGGAAGTGGCGCAGATTGATGGCGGTATGGAATGCGACGATGAAATCGACCGCAAAGGCAAGCGTGATGGGAACAACAATGACCGTGCTGATCAGCGGAGGAACATCCTGGATCAATTGTCCGAGCGGCGGGTGAATGACATAAATCAACAGTAGGGACAAGCCGCCCCATGTCAAGGAGGAGGGGAGACTGATATACCCGCATAGGTTAAACCTTTTGTCGGAATAATCCCAATAACGCATCTTAAACATGGCTTCCATTGCCCAGCCGGTGAGAAATTCTAATATGGTTGGGAACAGAATTCCCAAGACGAACACGGCGGGAATGCTGTTACGATAGGGCAGACAGGTCAATAAAATACACAGTGCACCAGAACCATAGATTGGCAGAAGCGGCAGACGAAGGAAGCCGCGGTTGACAAAACGATGTTCATGCAGAGAGACATAGGTGGACTCAAAGCACCATCCGAAAAAGCAATAGAAATAAAACAGCAGCACCCATTGTATAAGGGTGTAGCTGTACAGACCGGCAAGCATAGGGTATTCGTCTCCTTTGATTGATTTGCTACAGTATACCGCATTTTACCGAAGGAGACAAGATTTTATGATATAATAGAAGCATAGTGAGAAACAATTGCGAGGTGATTGAAATGAAAACGGCATTAGTGACAGGAGCATCCTCCGGAATTGGGCGAGACATTGCGCGGGAGCTGAGCAAGCGCGGCTGGCGGCTGCTGTTGGCGGCGCGCCGCAAGGATCGCTTGGAGGCGTTGGCAGAGGAATTGAGCACACCGACACGTATTTATGTATGCGATTTGTCAAAA
>CAVBHI010000229.1:0-2417 GCA_963595115.1 bacterium | reverse complement strand
GTACTGCGTGCAGAAAGCGTACCGGCTTCCGCTCGCATACCGCTGTCCAATGTGCGTGTCGGGCGCGTTGTCGTCACCAGTGGTGTTGTCTCCCGTGTCACAGCCGGTTCTTTCCTTGTCATCGCCGATGGGCGAGTTTCTGCCGCCGGAATCGGCGGATTTGATACCTTTTCCGCCTGAATTTCCGGCACGTTTTCGTCTGCCGCCAACGTATTTCGACACGCCGCATACACCGCGGAAAAGATCATCTTCTCCTGCGAAAATTTAACCTCTACCTTCGCCGGATGTACATTGACATCTACCTGTGACAACGGAAGATCAATACACAAACAGCCGTATGGAAATTTTCCGGTAATAATCGCATTGCGATAGGCTTCTTCCATCGCCGCCTGAATCAGGCGCGATTTTACAAAGCGTCCATTTACAAAAAAGTGCTGATAAGAACGATTTGCGCGCGGCGAGTGCGGATGGGACAAAAATCCGTGCACGCGGATTCCATTTTGCTCCGTCGGCGCGATCTCCACCAGGTTACGCGCCATTTCCTTGCCGAATACCGCAAACACCGCTTGCTTTAACTCTCCCGTACCCGGAGAGTGAAAGACAGTCTTTCCGTCTCGAATGCAGCGAAATGCAATCGCAGGATGACTCTCCGCCGCGTGTTCCACGACAGACGTAATATATCCCGCCTCGGTAAAGTCTTTTTTGAGAAACTTCATACGAGCCGGTGTGTTGTAAAACAGATCACGAACAACAAACGTTGTGCCCTCCGGGCATCCGGCGCTCTCTGCTTTTTGAATCACGCCAGCCTCTAAGAACAGATGGATGCCCTCCAGGCTGCCAGACTGCTTTGTAAATAAATCAACACGGGAAACGGCAGAAATCGCCGCCAGTGCTTCTCCGCGAAAACCCAGCGTGCCAATCGCCGTAAGGTCCTCTTTTGTACGAATTTTGCTTGTCGCGTGCCGTAAAAATGCCTTTTGGGCATCCTCTCGCTCCATACCGCAGCCGTTATCCTGCACACGGAGATAGGTAATTCCACCGTGTTCGATTTCCACCGTGATCTGTGTCGCGCCGGCGTCGATGGAATTTTCAATTAATTCCTTGCAGACAGACGCCGGTCGTTCTACGACCTCGCCCGCCGCAATCAAATCCGCCATATGGGAATCCAATTCGTGTATAACAGGCACTTCGGAACTCCTTTCTCATCATAATATCGTTTCGGATACGCTTTAGTTCACCATCTTTTGCAGTTCATAAACAAGGTTCAACGCCTCTAGCGGCGTCATTGTATTTATGTTCACCTGTCGCAGTCGTTCTCCAACCGCGTCGCTCTGCAAATCCAGCATAGACACCTGCTGCTCCTCCGGTTCTTCCTCCACCGGCTGAAGCGTAATCTTCTGCGATGTCGATTCCAAATCCTTCAAAATCCGCTTCGCGCGCCGAATTACCGGATTCGGAACACCCGCCAGCTTGGCAACCTCAATGCCGTAGCTGTCGTCCGCACCACCCGGAATAATCTTCCGCAGGAACGTGATGTCATCTCCGTGCTTCTTGACAGCAATATTATAGTTGCGGATACCATCCAGCAGCTGCTCCAACGCGGTCAACTCATGGTAATGGGTTGCAAACAGCGTTCGTGCTCCCAGCGTCTTTTTATCCGCAATGTACTCAATGACCGCACGCGCAATGCTCATGCCGTCAAACGTAGAGGTTCCGCGTCCGATTTCATCCAGGATAACCAGACTGGAGCGCGTCGCGTAGTTCAAAATATCTGCAACCTCGCTCATCTCTACCATAAAAGTGGACTGTCCGCTGGACAGATCGTCCGATGCACCGACACGGGTGAACACACGATCAACAATGCCGATACGGGCATAGCTCGCCGGAACAAACGAGCCTATCTGCGCCATAATTGCAATCAGTGCAACCTGACGCATATATGTTGATTTGCCTGCCATATTCGGACCGGTAATGACCGCAACACGATTTGCGCCATCATCCAACAGCGTATCGTTCGCAATAAACATCGTGTCTCGCAGCATCTGCTCGACCACCGGATGACGTCCGTTTTGAATTTCAATCACTGACGAGTAGTCCACCGTCGGGCAGGTATACTGATTGAGTTCTGCGACCTCGCCCAACGCACACAGCACGTCCAGCTGTGCCACCGCCTGCGCCGTCGCCTGAATCCGATGTACCGACGCCGCCACCTGTTCGCGCACCTCGACAAATAGCCGATATTCCAAATCAACAATTTGTTCCTGTGCATTTAAGACCGTATTCTCGTATTCCTTCAGCTCCTGCGTGATGTATCGCTCACAATTCGCCAAGGTCTGCTTGCGAACATAATGCTCCGGCACTTGATCTGCCGCCTGTCGGGATACCTCGATATAATAACCAAATACGCGGTTATAGCC
>CAVBHI010000228.1:0-3781 GCA_963595115.1 bacterium | reverse complement strand
GAACTCAATCGCCTTTTTCTATACCTTTGGTCTCACATCTATTGTAACGTTACAAAGAACATAAAAAATTTCCTATTTTCCCCTTGACAGTTTGTTTTTCACATTCTATAATAGAGATAATTTCAAAACAGCAAAAGTGATGACGGAGAAAAGTAAATCCATCTCAGCCCATCAGGGAGCATTGGTCGTGACTGAAAGCCATTGCGGGGTCTGTACGGTTTGAAGTTCTCTCCTGAACTTTCACGCTGAACGTATAGTAGGTGTGGACGGTTTCCCTCGTTATCGGGATAGAATATCGGGCTTCCCGGCCTCGTATTTGAAAAAAGTGCGGTTTGTCTTAACCGAATTTGGGTGGTACCACGGAATGTATGTCTTTCGTCCCTGTTATACTAGGGAAGGAGGGCTTTTTTTATGCCTTCAGAAACACCTTCCTGTCTTTGTTCCACTAGCTGTTTTCCTCTGCCGGGAAAATATTCTATATCATTAAGGAGAACAAAATCATGATCGTTGTAATGAAAAAAGGCGCGCCGAAGCAGGAAATTGATGCACTGTCCAATTGGATCGAGCATTTCAGCATCAAAGTAAATCCGATTGTCGGCGAGGAAACCACCATTCTGGGTCTGGTTGGCGATACCACCTCCATCGACAAGGATACCCTGATGCTCAACAACTGGGTTGACCGTGTTATGAAGGTGCAGGAGCCGTTCAAGCTGGCAAACCGCGCGATGCATCCGGAGGACACCATTGTCCACATCGGCAACGTTCCCATCGGCGGCAATAAGATTGCTGTTATGGCAGGACCGTGCTCCGTGGAGAGTGAGCCGCAGATCTGTGAAATCGCACAGGAAGTACAGCGTCAGGGTGCGACCATCCTGCGCGGCGGTGCTTGGAAGCCGCGTTCTTCCCCGTACTCCTTCCAAGGCTTAAAGGCAGAAGGTCTGGATCTTCTGTGCAAGGCACAGGAAAAGACCCACATGCCGATTGTCACCGAAATCACCAATCCGGCGCACATTGAGCTGTTCCTCGACAAGGTAGACTGCTTCCAGATCGGTGCGCGCAACATGCAGAACTTCGAGTTGCTCAAGGAGATCGGAAAGACCGACAAGCCGGTTTTGCTCAAGCGCGGCTTTGCCAACACGCTGGAGGAATTCCTGATGTCCGCCGAGTATATTATGGCTGGCGGCAATACGCAGGTCATCCTGTGCGAGCGCGGCATCCGCACCTATGAGACCTATACCCGCAACACGTTGGACATCAGTGCCGTTCCGGCGCTGAAGCGTCTGAGCCATCTGCCGGTTGTCGTTGACCCGTCGCACGCCGCCGGTATCTACTGGATGGTAGAGCCGCTGGCGATGTCCGCCATCGCCGCCGGTGCAGACGGTCTGATTATTGAGGTTCACAATGATCCAGCGCACGCGCTGTCCGATGGCGCACAGTCGCTGACCTACAAGCATTTTGCCCAGACGATGGGCAAGCTGCGCGCCATTGCACAGGCGGTTGGCAAGGAGATCTAATCCATGTACCATCTTTCTCTTCAGGGCGCACTGAGCCTGTCGGATATCTATATTGGCAGCGGCGTGTTTGCGCAGACAGCAAAGCACGTTGCGGAGAAATTTCATCCGTCCCGCATTCACATCGTGACGGATTCCAACGTCGCGCCGCTGTATCTGGACACGCTGTCAGCGCAGTTCCCAATGACCATCACTTCAACCATTATTCCGGCGGGCGAGGAACACAAAAACCTCGCCACCGTCGCCGGTATTTACACCGACCTGTGTGAAGCCGGTCTGACCCGTTCCGATCTGCTCATCGCTCTCGGCGGCGGTGTCGTCGGCGACATCACGGGTTTTGTCGCAGCGACTTATCTGCGCGGCATTCACATTTGTCAGATTCCGACCACGCTGCTCTCACAGGTGGATTCTTCGGTCGGCGGCAAGTGCGGTGTCGATCTTCCACAGGGCAAAAACCTTGTCGGCGCGTTCTATCAGCCGGAGCTGGTCATTATTGACACTGACATTCTCTCCTCCCTGCCCGAGCGCATTTTCTGCGACGGCATGGCGGAGGTCATCAAATATGGCTGCATTGCCAATCCGGAAATTCTGGATCTGATTTCCGCGCCGGATTTCCACTCCAACATGGAGCGCATTGTATATGAATGCGTCCGCATCAAGCGCGACGTCGTGCAGGAGGATGAGCATGACAACGGTCTGCGTATGATCTTAAACTTTGGTCATACCATCGGACATGCTGCGGAAAAGCTTGGCAATTATGTCGATCTGAGCCACGGTCAGGCGGTTGCCATCGGCATGAACGCCGCCGCCCGTCTGAACGTCCTGCTCGGCGGCAATGACTTCACGGATTCCATACGTACCATCTGCGCGGCGCATCAGCTCCCCACCGAGCTGCCGTATGACCGGGACGCGATTTATCACGCCCTTCTGTCGGACAAAAAAATGCGTTCGGATACCATGAACTTTATTTTAGTCAACGAGCTGGGCAAAGCGGAAATCCGCAGGCTCAGCCGCGACGAATTACAGCAACTGAACGCTCAGCTGTAACAATCGGATAGCGAAAGGAGAACAACCTATGGGCTCTGTTTGGGGAAATAACCTGAAACTCAGCATTTTTGGCGAGTCTCATGGCGGCGGCATCGGCTGTGTGCTCGATGGCTTCCCGTCCGGCGTCGCCTATGACGAATCATTTGTTCTCGCAGAAATGGATCGACGTGCCCCCGGCAAAAACCGTCAATCAACCGCACGCCGCGAAAAGGACCTTCCCAAGGTCCTTTCCGGCGTCTTTGAAGGAAAAACCACGGGTACGCCGATTTCCTGCGTGATAGAGAATACTGACACCCGTTCGGGTGATTATCGCAATCTGGTCGAGCATCCTCGTCCGGGACACGCTGACTATACAGGGCGGATACGCTTTCAGGGCTGGAATGACCCGCGCGGCGGCGGACATTTTTCCGGTCGTCTGACCGCGCCGCTCGTCTTTGCTGGTGCGATGTGCAAGCTGTTTCTGCGCGAAAAGGGCATTACCGTCGGCTCTCACATCGCCTCGGTCGGTCAAATTATGGACACCCCGTTTGACGATGTCACGGTCGCTCAGCCGCAGCTGGACTCCCTGCGCCAGCAGGAGTATCCTGTCATCAACCCGCGGGCACAGCAGGCCATGCTGGATCTCATCGAACAGGCACGCAGCACACAGGATTCCGTCGGCGGTATTCTTGAATGTGCGGTTGTCGGGCTTCCTGCCGGTCTTGGTTCTCCGATGCTGCAAACCGCAGAGGGGCGTATTGCCTCCATGCTTTTCTCCGTTCCCGCTGTGAAGGGAGTGGAATTCGGCGCCGGTTTTGCCATTGCATCTATGTTCGGCTCAGAAGCCAATGACTGTATGCTGCTGAAAAACGGCGTTGTCCGTTCCGATACCAACAACAACGGCGGCATTCTTGGCGGCATCACCAGCGGTATGCCGGTTATCGTCCGCGCCGCCATCAAGCCCACGCCGTCGATTTCCCGCGAGCAGATGACGCTGAACCTGACCAGTCAGTCCGTCGAACCTCTGGCCATTCACGGTCGTCACGATCCGTGCATCGTCACCCGCGCAGCTCCGGTGGTCGAGGCTGCCGTCGCCATCGCGATTACAGATCTCTACAGGGAGGCATATGGCTATGCGTCAAATTGAAGAAGTCCGCAAGGAAATCAGCGAGATTGACCGCCAGATTGTTGATCTCTTCCTGCGCCGCATGAAGTGTGCCGAAGAGGTTTCGGATTTCAAAATG
>CAVBHI010000227.1:0-4994 GCA_963595115.1 bacterium | reverse complement strand
ACAGCCGATATGGTAAGCAATATTTTGGTCGCGGAAAACTTCGAGATGCCGGCGGGATATATCACGAGTGGAGATGAGAAATATACACTGAAGGTCGGCGAACAATATCGCTCGCTCAAGCAGCTGCGAAATACCTTGCTGTTCCACATGGACAACGACAGCATCGGTGACATCCGCCTCAAGGATGTTGCCCGCGTAAAATATGCCACGAAAGAGGACAATGAGGACAGCTATGCGTTGGTGAACGGAAACAATGCTGTGCTGCTGTCGTTCTCCAAGACGTCAACGGCATCCACCTCTGAGGTTTCCAAGCTGCTTAATGAGACAATTCAGCAGTTGGAGGAGGAAAATCCGGAGCTGCATATTACGCCGCTGATGGATCAGGGTGAGTATATTGGGTTGATTGTGGACAGCGTGCTGCAAAATCTGCTGATTGGTGCGGCACTTGCCGTTATCGTCCTGCTGCTTTTCCTGCGCGATGTTCGCCCGACGGTTATTATTGCGTTCAGCATTCCGTTGAGTGTTTTGTTTGCCATTGTATTGATGTACTTTACCAATATTACGCTCAATATTATCTCTCTATCCGGTTTGGCGCTCGGTGTCGGTATGCTCGTGGATAACTCCATTGTTGTTGTGGAGAATATCTATCGCTTGCGCAATCTGGGTATGTCTCCGGCGAAGGCTGCCGTGCGCGGTGCGCGGGAGGTCGGCGGTGCGATTACGGCATCAACGCTGACAACAATCTGCGTTTTCCTGCCGATTGTCTTTACGCAGGGATTGGCGCGGCAGCTGTTTGCGGATATGGGGCTGACCATTGCGTATTCGCTGACTGCATCGCTGATTGTGGCGTTGACCGTGGTTCCGTCTATGAGCTCCGGACTGCTGAAAAACACTGAACAAAAGCACAACCGCAGGTTTGAACGGATGCTGGATCAATATCAAGCCGGCTTGAAATGGTGTCTGAGACACCGCGTGGTTTCTTTGGGTGTTGTATTGGCGCTGTTTCTTGTTGCGGTATTTCAGGCGACACGAATCGGAATGGAGATTATTCCGGAAATCTCTACATCGGGACAAATGACGGCGACGCTGTCCATGCCGGAGGGCGCGACAAAACAGGAAACGGAGGCGATGGTGGATAAGGTATCTGAAATTATGGAAAATACAGAAGGAGTGGAAACCGTTGGCGCAATTTCGGGCAGCAGCTTATCTTTGATGTCCGCGACGGACGATTCAATTCAGTTCTATATTCTAACCGGAGACAACGTGGACGGAAATGACGTCAAGAGAGAGATTGACAAGAAGGTCAAGGGTCTGGCTTGTGATGTTTCTGTATCTCCGTCGGCGATGGATATGTCGGCGTATCTGTCCAGTGGTGTACAGATTGATATTTATGGCAAGGATTCGGAGAAACTGAAACAGCTGGCATCGACGTTAGCAAAGCAGCTGGAGACCGTGGAGGGATTGGAGGACATCTCCGATGGCAACGAAAATCCGGATATGGAAAAGGTGCTGACGGTTGATAAGGATGTCGCGATGCGAAAAGGACTGACCGTGGCGCAGGTATATACTTCCATCGCAGAGGATCTGAAGGATGAAGTGGAATCTACCACGCTTACCGTGGGAGAAGAAGAGCTTCCGGTTGTTGTCGTCAAGCCAAGTCGCGTCACAACGAGCAATCTGATGCGGCAGACGGTGGAGGCAACCGATGCCCAGAGCGGAGAAGCGAAGGATATTCGTCTGGATGATATTGCGACATTATCCGATTCGCAATCGCTGTCCTCCATTACACGCGTCAACAATCAGCGCAAGATCTCTGTAACCGCATCGGTGGATGATGAGCATAACATCGCGTTGGTTGGACGAGATATTCAAAAGATCTTGGATGAGACAACGATTCCGAGCGGCTACACGATGGAGATGACCGGTGAGAATCAGTCCATTCAAGACTCGATGCATGACTTGATTCTCATGCTGATACTTGCGGTAATTTTTATTTATTTGATTATGGTGGCGCAGTTCCAGAGCTTGCTTAGTCCGTTTATCGTACTGTTTACGATGCCATTGGCGTTTACCGGAGGATTGCTGGCGCTGGTCATCACGAAAACAACACTGTCGATGATTGCAATGCTGGGCTTTATTATATTGGCGGGCATTGTGGTCAACAATGGTATCGTATTTGTAGACTGTGTGAATCGCCTGCGTTTGGAGGGCATGACCAAGTACGATGCGCTGGTTGCGGCGGGACGGATGCGTATGCGCCCGATTTTGATGACAGCATTGACGACGGTTCTTTCGATGTCAATTATGGCGCTCGGCAATGGTTCGGGTGCAGAAATGTCGCAGGGTATGGCAATTGTTATTATCGGCGGCTTGACCTATGCAACGGTGCTGACGTTGATTATCGTGCCGATTATGTATGACCTGCTGTTTCGTCGTGAACTCAAGGAGATTGATGTCGGCGATGAGCCGGACTTTGATGAGTTTGACAGCTAAGACACGTTAGAGGAGCACAAAAAAGAACGGGATTTGAAGCTCGAATGGGATTCAAATCCCGTCTTTTGCGTTATCCGGTAGATGCTATGAAAAGAGCAACGAACGCGAGATAGGCTTAACATATTCCAGTTATTTGAAAATTGATTTCCGTGTTTTTCGATTTTTCAGCCTTGACGAAGTATAATTCCGATTGGTATAATAATATGAACACCCTTTGGTAAGAACACGCAGAGGAAAAGAAAGGGTTTTCGAGTATACACCAATTGGAGGGAATAATTTGAAGAGCATGACTGGGTACGGCAGAGCCTGTATGATCGTTCATGAGCGCGATATTACCGTAGAGCTTCGTTCGGTGAATCACCGCTATCTGGATGTCAACGTCAAGACTCCGCGTATGTATGGCTTTTTGGATGAAACAGTAAAGAGTGCGGTGGGTTCGCTGATTGCTCGCGGAAAAGTGGATGTTTTCATTGGAATTGATGCCAGTGTAGCAGGAGATGAGACGATTGTTCTCAATAAAAGAATTCTGGAAAGCTATCTGGAGGCGCTACACACGATTCGAGATCAATACGGTCTGAAGGATGACGTGACCGTGATGAGCATTGCCAGAATGCCGGATGTGTTTACCGCAGAAAAAGAAGAGGCGGATACGGAGGAAATCAAAGCGGATGTCAAGGCAGTTCTGATGACAGCGGCGGAGGATTTCTGTGCAATGCGGGAACGCGAGGGCGAAAAGATGCGGGAGGACATTTTGCGTCGCGGACAGACCATTTTGGACTTGGTATCCGAAGTGGAAAAACGCTCGCCGAAAGCAGTAGAGGAATATCGTGAAAAGCTGACGGTGCGGATGCAGGAGGTGCTGGCGGATACGACAATTGATCCGCAGCGTATTTTGACCGAAGCCGCGATTTATGCGGACCGAACAGCGGTAGACGAAGAAACGGTACGTCTGCGCAGTCATATTGCTCAGCTCAAGCTGATGGCAGACGGCACGCATTCCGTGGGACGTAAACTGGATTTTCTGGTACAGGAAATGAACCGTGAGGCAAACACGATTGGCTCGAAAGCGAATGATATGGAACTGGCGCAAGTTGTGGTAGACCTCAAGGCTGAGATTGAAAAAATTCGCGAACAGGTTCAAAATATTGAGTAAGGAGCGATCTGTTTGAAGCTCATCAACATTGGATTTGGCAATCTGGTTTCTGCTGACCGTGTGATTGCAGTAGTAGCACCGGAATCCGCACCGGTCAAGCGCATGATGCAGGAAGCCAAGGAACGCGGAATGGTGATTGACGGCACCTATGGACGGCGCACCCGTGCTGTATTGGTGATGGACAGTGACCATGTCGTGTTATCTGCAATTTCGCCGGAGGCGATCGCAGGACGCGCGGAGAGCCGAGAGGAAGCAAGCGAGGTGACAGAGCATGATTAAACAGTTGGGAACGATGTTCGTCCTGACAGGACCGTCTGGTGTCGGCAAGGGCACATTGCTCAAGGAGATTTTACCGAAGCAGAAAAATCTGTTTCTGTCAGTTTCTGCAACGACGCGCAGCCCGCGTCCGGGAGAACAGGACGGCGTGAGCTATTATTTTCTGACAAGAGAACAGTTTCAGGAAAAGATAGAGCACGGGGAATTTCTGGAGCATGCGGAATTCAGCGGCAACTGCTACGGAACGCCGTTAGGTCCAATTGAAGAGCGCCTTGCAAAGGGTGAAGATGTCATTCTGGAAATTGAGGTACAGGGCGCTATGCAGATTCGTCAAAAAGTGCCGGGTGCAGCGATGATTTTTATTGCGCCGCCGGATTTTGAAACACTGGAAGCGCGGCTGCGCGGACGACAGACCGAGGACGAAGAGATGGTTCGGTGTCGTTTGGACACTGCCAAGTGGGAGCTTCAGCAAATTCCGCGCTTTGATTACGTCGTGGTCAATGACGATTTAGAAGAAGCAAAAGCGGAACTGGAAACGGTAATGCACGCAGAGCGCTGCCGTACAACGCACCGTACATTTGAGTAAGAAATAATAAATACAGGGAATCCCTGTCCGGATAGAAGGAGAATAGTTGTTATGTTAAAACCGTCGATGCAGGAACTGATGGAACGCGTGAACAATCGCTATTTGCTGGTAAATCTTGCCGCGCAACGTGCGCGTGATATTACACTGGAGGCTGAAGCAGCACAGGAAAAAATTCCGGAGAAGCCGGTTAAGATTGCGATTGATGAGATCGCTGCGGGCAAGATTATCTACCGTGAGGGTCCGAAGCCGGAACCGGTCGTTACGATGAGCGAGGTTTTGTCTTCGTTTGACAGCGAGGCGGACACCGCAGCGGAGACGGATGTCGAAGGTTCAGAGGATATTGTCGCAGCGGAGACGAACGCCGCAGCCGATGATATTTTGGAGGAACTGTAAGCCGATGGATTTTTCCGGAAAGACGATTGTGCTCGGCGTGACAGGCGGCATCGCGGTCTACAAAGCATGTGACTTGGTTAGCCGACTGAGAAA
>CAVBHI010000226.1:0-6899 GCA_963595115.1 bacterium | reverse complement strand
CTGGTACTCAGCGCACAGGTTCGATTTAAGCACGTAAAGGAAATTCGAGCCAGTGGAGTCATCGTGTTCTTTGTGCATTTTAGTGTGCTATATGCTTTTGAGGTATTAGACGAATACACAGGACTGCATGTGGATACCTTGACGCGGTATGTTCTTATTTTGTTGATTTCTTTCAGCTTTGCACGCTTTGTCCTGAAGATGGAGAACAAAGCGCACTGGGGCTGGATGAAATACCTGCATTAAACAAAAAAAGGCTCTCCGAAAAGATTTATTCTTTCGGAGAGCCTTTTTCAGCCTAGCGATAATCGCATTTTTGGCATTGAATCATGGTGTTTTTCCAGTCCTTCTTGTGATATGCGCCTGCCCAGCGGCAAATGCTCTGTAAAATCGGGATGACCGAGATGCCCTTTTCAGAGAGACGATATTCTACCCGCGGTGGGATTTCATCATAGGATTTCCGCAATACAATTTCGCTGGAAATAAGCTCCTTCAGAGTGGCAGACAGCACGGCATCGGTGATGTTTCCCATCTCCTTGCGCAGCTCACTGTAACGGAGCACCTCTTTGTTGGCGAGGACACAGATAATGCGGGATTTCCATTTCCCTCCGAACAGCTCCAGCCCGTACTCCAGCGGACAGCGGATGTCTTTTTCTAATTTATGCTGGTACAATGCTTTGCCCTCCTGCGTTTTTTTTATTGTATCACAGCGGGTGCTGAATGCATAGCTGCTATGAAATTTAATAGTAGCTTATAAATTTCTCCATATCTTCCGTGGAGTGAGTTCCTGCGATAGAATAAAGCTACAGAAAACAAAAGGACATATAAACAGGAGGTATGTATCATGACAGATAAGGTAAAAAAGGTATTGCAGAACAATCTTTGGTATCTGGCAACCTATGACGACGAGCCGAATGCGATTCCGGTTGCATTTAAAGATGTCAGTGAGGATGGTAAACTGTTGGTTGGCGATGTGTTTTTGGAGACTACGCTGAACAACATTCGTGCCAATGGAAAGATTGCCGTATCCGTATGCGATGGCACTACGATGGAGGGCTATCAGCTCAAGGGAACCGCTGAATACGTGACAGAAGGTTCGACTGTCGAAGCCTTTGCCAAGGCGGTAGAAACTATGTTCCAAGGGGCAGCGACGGCAAAGGGTGCTCTGATTATTACGCCGGAGCGGATCATTGTAACAACACCGGGCACTGACAATAAAAAAGAGCTGTAATCAAACGACAAAAGCTCCTGCCATGCGAATGATCTCGCGGCAGGAGCTGCTTTGCTGTTGTCATGGAATTAATCTTTCCATGGTCGTTGTGACCCGTTCCAACCATGCTGCTGCCAATACGCTGTATCCGCTTCGTTCCAGCCTCTTTTTTGCAGGAAACGCACCAGATGAAAGAATGCCCTGGTTTTTAATGAGGGAGAGACATGTCCGTCGCGGCGTTTGATTTGGCGCGCGATTTTGGTGGTCTGCGCGTCGATTTTTCGCCGTATTTCCGGAACGACCTGATTCCAATTCATGGCAGAGACGGCAAAGCCACAGCGATAGATTCTCCCGATGCCCCAGAAAAAGGCGCTGTCTGCCATATCCTTTGTGGTGCTTTTCATACCGACACCGGCGGCGGTGGCGATACAGACAGCCTGCTTACGGAACATAGCTGACTTTGGACGGTGCACCATCCAAAGATAACCATAGTGCTCCAGAAAGGCTTTCATTGCGCCGGTGACATGGTACACGTAAACCGGACTTGCCAGCAGGATGACATCCGCGCCTTCCATGGCGGTTGTCAGCGGATGTAGATCCGCATAGTGCGGACATCGTGTTTCGGATTCCTTGATGCATTGAGCGCAGCCGATGCAAAAGGAAGAAAAGTCGCGGGGGAGAAAGAATTCCGTAACCGTTCCGCCCAGCTTTTCTGCGAGCTGGCGGGCAATATGACAGGTAGAGCCTTGGTGGCTTTGTCCGTGGATGATAACGATTTTCATGGTGACGGTCCTTTCCATTTGATTTCTGCTTTTATTATAACATGGGGCGGTTTGAAGAGACAAGCAAGGCTGTTTGCGGTTCATTTTGGCGTATCTATGCATACAGGAAAAACACGAGCAATACCGCCACAAAGTGTTGGAGGGAAATTTTACACGAAATTTACACAACTGGTTTACAAGCGACAGTATAATATACAAAAATGGACATGATTTTTAGGCTTTAGGAGGAATGCAGCTTGCAGACCAAACGAATATACATTGTGGAAGATGATGAAAATATCCGCTCGATGGTGCAGTATGCGCTGAACGGAAATGGATATGAAGCGATTGGCTTCGGCAGCGGGCAGCCATTTTTTAAGCAGCTGGAGGAAGCAATACCGGATCTGGTACTGTTGGATATTATGCTGCCGGGCGAGGATGGTCTGACGATTCTCAAGCGCCTGCGACAGCAAAGCGAGACGGAATCGCTGCCGGTGCTTATGCTGACGGCAAAATCAGAGGAAATGGACAAGGTTCGCGGTCTGGATCTTGGCGCAGATGATTATATGGTAAAGCCATTTGGCATTCTGGAGCTGCTCAGCCGTATCCGCGCGATTATACGCCGCGCGGATCGTTACAAGAAGGATGACAAAAAGAACGGAGAGCGCCAAACAAGGTATGAGTACGGCGGCATCCGAGTGGATAAGGACAGTCACGAAGTCATTGCTCTGGGGGAAGAGGTTCAGCTGACCAAGAAGGAATTTCAACTGCTGTGTACCTTGATGGAAAACAGCGGTCATGTGCTGACCCGTGAACAGCTGATGTCGCAGGTCTGGGGCTTTGAATATAGCGGAGAGACGCGCACGGTGGACATTCATGTCAATACCTTGCGCAAGAAAATCGGCGATGACGGCACGCTGATCCAAACTATCCGTGGCGTAGGATATAAGTTCGTATGAGAAAACGAATTTTTCATACGCTCTGCGCACTGAGCTTTTTGG
Source organism: bacterium (assembly GCA_963595115.1). Taxonomy (GTDB): domain Bacteria; phylum Bacillota; class Clostridia; order Oscillospirales; family Butyricicoccaceae; genus Butyricicoccus_A. The sequence continues at coordinate 3,930 of CAVBHI010000226.1, read as the reverse complement.
GCGTTGCCGTCGCGGCAATTATTACAATCTTTGTCTCAACTCGCTTTAATATGTCGCAGATGGAGAGCAACGTGCAGGAGACGGCACAAATGATTGCGGAAAGCGAGAAAGCGCTGGGCAGTCAAAAGGATATGATATATATGCTGGATGCGTTGCCGGACAACATACGAGCGACGCTGATTAAGCAGGACGGCACGGTGCTGTATGAATCCATGGCATCCGTGGAAACGATGGAAAATCATTTGAACCGACCGGAAATTCAAGATGCCATTGCCAATGGAAGCGGAGAGGCAAGCCGAAAATCCATGACATTGGACACGCGGACGTATTACTACTCCATTCGCCTGCAAAATGGCAATATCCTGCGTTTGGCACGGGAGTATAATAATATGTACGGCGCAATCGGCAGCAGCATTCTGCTGATTTTGCTGTGGAGCGCTATTTTGGGAGCTGTTGCGGTGCTGGTAGCCAAGCGCTTGACGCTGTGGCTGATTCGTCCGGTTGTCTATTTGGCAGATCATATGTCGCACTGGGAGGAAAGTGAAATCTATGATGAGCTGGAACCATTTATCCAGCATATTCGTGAGCAGGATGACGAAATTGATGAGCAAAAAACACTGCTGGATCGAGAGCGCGAGGCGCTTGATGTTCTGACGCGAAATATGAAGGAGGGTGTTCTATCGGTCTCCGGCGATCGTAACATTGCCAGTGTGAACCCGTGTGCGCTGTCTATGCTGGTGGGAGAGAACGCCAAAGAAGAGGACTTTATCGGACATACATTCTTGATGCTGAATCGGTCGGCTATCTGGTTTGACTGCATCAATCAGGCGTTGAGCGGGGAGAACGGAGAAGCGGAGCTAAGTCACATGGGCGCGGTATATCGCTTATTTGCCAGTCCGATTATTCATGCGGGAAAACCGGAAGGTGCGGTTGTCATTGTGCTGGACGTGACACAGGAGCGATTGGCGGAAAAAGTCCGGCAGGAGTTTTCTGCCAATGTTTCCCATGAATTAAAAACGCCGCTGACCTCCATTTCCGGCTATGCAGAAATGATGGAGCTGGATATGGTGCACGGCAAGGAGGATCAGATGGAGTTTGCTCGCCGGATTCACAAGGAGGCACTGCGTCTGATCGCACTGATCAACGACATCATCCGCCTGTCACGCATTGAGGAGGGCACACCAAAGGCGTTCTGTATGCTGGAGGTGAAAGAGCTTTGCCGCAATGCCGTCGAATCATTAGAACCGGTGGCAGAAAGGGCAGAGGTAAAGCTGGCTGTTAGCGGAGAAGAGTGTTATATCATGGGCGAGGAAAGTATGTTGACCGAACTGGTGTACAATCTGTGTGAAAATGCAGTGAAGTATAACCGAAAGGGAGGACATGTCTGGATTCGTACCTCCTGCAAAGAGGAGGAGGCAGTGATCGAGGTGCAGGATGACGGCATCGGCATTCCGGAGGACTCGGTACAGCGTGTGTTTGAGCGCTTTTATCGTGTGGATAAAAGTCGCTCGAAGCAGACGGGTGGAACCGGTCTGGGTCTGTCCATTGTCAAGCACATCATTGAATACCACAACGGGCGGGTTGATCTGAAGAGTGAACTGGATATTGGCACAACGATTCGCGTCAGTCTGCCGCGTCCGCTGGTCAAGTGCAGCTTGTTGGAAGGAAAAGAATAACACAGCAGGGCGTGCGGAGGAACATTCCTCTGCACGCCCTGCTGCTTGTCTTATTGAGAAACGTGCGGATTCTGATATTGCCCGTGTTTTTTCGTATGCTTGCCGTATTGAATGGAAAAGTTGGGGCAGCGATGCAGACAGCCGAGACACATAATACATTGCGGCTTGCTCCACACTGGTCGTTTATTTTGCATTCTGATGGCATGAGCCGGACATTTTTGCGCGCAAAGTCCGCAGCCAATACAATTGTTTTCTACCCGAAAGCGCCGCGTCCTCCGCATGAGCGGATATGCAGTATGGTAAACCGCGTGTGCGAGGATATATGGCGGCTTACGCTTCATAAAATCTCCCGTTTTCCGCTGTTGTACCATAGTGATGACGTCTGCAATGTATGCCTCTGCCTTTTGGTTGATGGTATGTACTTTTCCTGCATCGCTCAGATCAAATATCGGCGTCCAAGTATCCGGCATCGGAACGCTGAAGCGGGCGGACAGCCGGTATCCGTTTCGCCGGAGACATTGATTGGCAAAGAGTCCGGTCTGTCCCGGTGTTGTTCCATAGGTGGCAACAAAATAGAGATACGGATTTGTCGCATTGGTCAAGCAAAGCTGCGATAAAAATTCGATGACAATGGACGGAAGCCCCCAACTGTAAGTAGGGGATATGATGCCAATACATTCCCGCGCGGCAGGAATATAGGATGCAGTACGGTGTTCCAGATAGTCGGTGATGGAGCATACTGAATCTTGGGTTGCGTGTGCAAGGCGTGTGGCGACGTATTTGCTGTTTCCGGTAGCGGAAAAATAAAAAATCACAGCGTACCCTCCTTTGGGACGATTGATGTCGGTGCACGAAGTGCAGGATGAAGGAAAAAAGGTTCGATAATACTGAGGGCTGCAACAAGAAAATCAAGGTCTTAAAGCGTGTTTGTTTTGGCTTCCATAAGTTTTCTCGTTTTCGCAATCACCAACGATTGACACGAAACGGAAGAAATCATCCAAACATGAAAAAAACGCCGCTTCGGCAATAGCGACGTGTTTTTCATGTGAAGCAGGCTCCAAGAAAAGTCCGAAAAAAAGATGGAGCGAAATAGTAAAACTTACTGCTTCGAGTTTTTTCAGGCTTGGTCGGCAACCCAAGTCGAAAAAGAGAGGTTTTGTATGAAAAAAGGAAGGATTGAAACAAGGGAAGAAATACTGTTCTTTATTTCTTATATCCCCTTGACAATTATTATTATAGTCACTTGCACCAAAAAATCAATCGAATAATTATGACATTTTACAAAGCGAAACCCCGCGGTCTTTGTATAGTGTGCACACATAATGAAAGCCTTACTTATTTTTATGCTGATTTTGACTAATGCTGCGTAAAAATGGATGCTTTTTGTTGTTATATTGGGCAGAAAAACGACCTTCTGTGACGAAAACGCCACAGAAGGTCAGAGTTGGTCATTTTTGCTGAAAAGCAGCAGCTATTCACAGGAGCTATTAGTTCTTATAGAGGTCGCGCTTATCAATGACGCGAACAGCCTTGCCCTCCGAACGCGGGATGCTCTTCGGCGGCACGCAGTGTACATTAACCAGAATGCCCAGCATGGACTTCAGACCGGTTACGATAGACTTTTCGCGGCTTTCAATCGTGATCGAGGTGTCGTTGATCATTTCCGGCGTCATCTCTGCGTTGACTTCGATGGTGTCGTTGTTCTTAACACGGTCAACAATGATCTCATAATTTGCCGGATAGCCAAGATTCAACAGAACGGTTTCGATCTGCGATGGGAAAACGTTCACGCCCTTTACAACCATCATGTCATCGGAACGACCCAGCGGCTTGGTCATGCGGACGTGCGTGCGACCGCAGGAGCATTTCTTATGGGTCAGGATGCAGATGTCGCGAGTGCGATAGCGAATCAGCGGGAACGCTTCCTTGGTCAGGCAGGTGAATACCAACTCACCTTTTTCGCCCTCCGGAAGAACCTCGCCGGTTTCTGGATTGATGACCTCTGCGATGAAGTGATCCTCGTTGATATGCATACCCTGCTGTTCCGAACACTCAAAGGAGACACCAGGACCGGAGATTTCGGTCAAACCGTAAATGTCATATGCTTTGATGCCGAGATTTTTTTCAATATCATGACGCATTTCTTCTGTCCAAGCTTCTGCACCGAAGATACCAGCCTTTAGCTTGATTTTGTCGCGCAGACCGCGTTCGTTGATGCTTTCCGCCAGAAATGCAGCATAAGACGGAGTGCAAC